>JAADFR010000107.1 GCA_013152755.1 Alphaproteobacteria bacterium | reverse complement strand
CTTGCCATCTCTCTTCATGCAGTGACCAATGAGGTGCGTGATGAGATCATGCCCATTAACAAGAAATATCCACTGGAAATGCTGCTTTCCGCATGTCGGGACTATCCGGGCGCGCGGGCGTCCCGGCGCATCACCTTTGAATATATTATGCTGAAAGATATTAATGACAGCGATGAGGATGCCCGCAATCTTGTGCGGCTCCTGAGACAATATGACATCCATGCCAAAGTGAACCTCATTCCCTTTAACCCCTGGCCGGGGTCCAACTATCAGCGGTCAGATGCGGATCAGATTAAAAAATTCTCCGAATATGTTTTCGGGGCAGGCATTTCGGCTCCCATCCGCGTACCTCGGGGTGAGGATATTCTGGCGGCTTGCGGTCAATTGAAATCCGAGTCAGAGAAGATGCGCAAAAGCCTGGCGCTGAAACAGGAACGAGAGGGGGCTTCGTCATGAAACTGACGTCTTTTACCGATTATTCCCTGCGGCTGCTAATGTATGTTGCGGTTAATGATGACCGGCTTGTGTCCATCCGTGAGGTGGCCGAGGTCTTTGATATTTCGCGAAATCACCTGATGAAGATTGTTCATGAACTGGGCAAGGGCGGGTATTTGCAAACGGTTCGGGGGAAGAATGGCGGCTTTCGTCTGGGCAAACCTGCCCGGGAGATTAATCTTGGCGCTTTGGTGCGCTATACTGAGGATGACCTGAGTGTTGTTGAGTGTTTTGGCGACAAAGAGTCCCAATGCAAGATCATAGAGCTATGTATGCTCGCCGGTGTTTTGCAAATGGCATTGGACTCTTTCTTTGACGTATTGGACCGTCATACGTTGGAAGACCTGACGGAAGATCTGGCTTTTCCGGATTTTTTATCGCAGTCGCTGTCTAGTCAAAAAGCCACTTCCTGATTTCTTCGGTTGCGCGCCCGGCGGTTTTCCCATCCCAAAGATCCGGTTTTGTGCCGTTGCGCCACTTTCCGGCAAGGACTAAATCCACATTTTCCTGAAGATCATCAATGGTCACCAGCTTGTTGGTGCCTTCGGTGATGGTAATAGGCCGTTCGGTATTCTCCCGCAGGGTCAGGCAAGGGATATTCAGATAAGTGGTTTCCTCCTGAATGCCGCCGCTGTCGGTGATAATCAGCTTTGCCGACTTAACCAAACTCATGAAAGGGGCATAGCTGACCGGTTCCACCAGTTTCAGCCGGTCAATGGATTGGATGCCCTCCCAAAGACCATGTTTTTTCATGCTGGCCCGGGTGCGGGGATGGACGGCAAAGATAAGCGGGATCTTTTTTGATGTTTCAATCAATTGATCAACCAGTTTTTTGAGGCTGTCAAATTCATCCACATTTGATGGTCGATGCAGGGTGACCACACCGTAATTTCCAATTTCAAGGCCAAATTTTTCCGGGGATTTTTCAGCTTCAATCTTGTCCTTTAATAGCTCATAGGAATCCATCATGATATTACCAATTCGCACAATGCGTGAGGCGGGGTGGCCTTCGTTGCGCAGGTTCTCATCGGCATCCGGGGATGGGGTCCACAGGGTATCGCAGATGGCATCGGTAACCAGACGGTTGATTTCCTCGGGCATGCGGCGGTCACCACTTCGCAGGCCGGCCTCCAGATGAGCAACGGGGATATGGAGCTTTGTGGCGACTTGGGAGCAGGCGGCGGTGGGGTTTACATCACCAACCACCACCAGAAAGTCGGGGCGTTCCTGCTCAAGGACGATTTGCTCATACTTTAACATAACATTGCCCGTTTGATGGGCGTGGGAGCCACTGCCGATCCCTAAATGAAAATGCGGTTCGGGCAGCATCAGGTCGGCAAAGATGCTGTCGGACATATTAGCGTCATAATGCTGGCCCGTATGGATGATATGAACAGTGCACCAGTCTTGAGCATTCAGGGCATGATACAGCGGCGCAATTTTCATAAAATTGGGCCGGGCGGCCGCAATGAGGTGGATAATTTTTTTCATAGGGATTATGTCCGTGGTTGTTCTTGCAGAGCCGTATTCTCAATTGGCTTGGCCAATTCTGAATTGACATGGCTTATGAGTAACACGATAAAGGCCAATATATAATAGTATAAATCTAGGTAAGCTACATTAATCGTCAGACCGTTAAAAGCATATCCGACAATACTGAACTGGCTGAAATATAACAGGGTTGATGCCCATTTTAAGTCATCACGCTTTTTTGCCCTTTTCGAGGCCGCATGAGCCGAAATAATCGCGGTAATCATAAGCAATAGATACATGAATAATCCGACGTACCCTTGTTCTTCCAGCACCATAAAATAGTTGCTGTGAACAGCTCGGTTTACATCGATACCTTCCATATATTTACGGTAAAAAGGTTGATAATAACGGGCATCAAAGCCATTGCCAATGATAGGGCTTTCAGCTGCAAGCTGCGTAGCGTATTTCCACTGAAGAATTCTTGTGGAGGCGGATTTATCCTGTTCGTATGTCTGAATGGTCTCCATACGGCTTTTCCACGATTCTGGCATGAAGGCGAGAACGGCCATTCCAGCTGCAAAAATCAATATGCCTATAACCAATTTATGTTTTGTTCTGAAGAAAAACATCAGACCACTGCCCATGACACCTACAAGTCCGCCTCGGGATTGGGTGCCCAGAATAGTTACAAAGGAGAATAATACACCGGCATACACGCCCAAACGGAGAATTTTTTTGTCCAGCAAATCTTTCAGGGCAAACATCAGAGGTATGACCATTAGCATGGCAAGTGACACACCATTATTATCGCCCCAAGCAGTCCCCGGCGCGCCCCATATTCTTGCCCCGCCGCCAGTGAGTATTGTAAAGATACCGCCCTTAATACCAGTGTAGCCCACGGCAAAAACAAAAACCCAGATGGCCGAAATTATCCAGTGTTTCCGGTTTAGAAAGAGGAGCATTAGCAGAACGAACAGCATCGTTTTTGTATGATCTATCCATTTTGGAAAGGCTAAATCATAGGAGATGGCAAAGACGGTTGAAAGACATATCCATAGATAAAATATGAGTAGGATTATGGCAATCGGGTGAAAGGAAGCCTTTCTGGCCTGTTTGAAATTCATAAAGGCACTTATCAGGGTCGCCCCGGCGATGATGTCCAAAATAGGCATGCTGTATATCCAGCCATAGGATTCTTTATGAGGGTTCATAATAGAAAGCCATAACCAGCCTAATATACCGACTTGTGGTTTGCGAAGGGTGGCAATAACGATACAGATAATAGCTGAGAAAATGAAAATATCGCGCATGGTATTATTTCAATTTATGACGTTTTAAAAGTTTTTCTTCGTTTTCGATTCGTGTGTCTATTTTGAATGCCCAGTATATGGCATAGAAAATGCCTATATTGCACAACAAGAATATTAAGTTAACGAAAAGATTTGATATAAATTCCAATTTTCAGTCCTGCTTTTTACTAGGTGATATCATCATTTTATTAATAAACAATATATGTGTTTATTAACATGTTTTCCCAATAGGTCGTACAAGGTTAAGGGCATATTTTGAAAGAGATACGTTAGTTGGAAGGCAGCCTATCGCATCACCATCAATTTGGACAGGAATATTGTCGTGGCCGCATTCTATTGTGGTTTGTGTCATGGGCAGCGTGGTGACCGTGCGACTTTCAGGGTATTTCTGGCTCAGCATAAGATATGCATATTTCAAGGCATTAAAACGCCCGCCTCTTTGGGCCAGCAGCAGATAGAGTTTTTTATCCTCCAGCCGGGCCTCTGGCGCACATATAAATTGCCCGCCATATAGGCGCCCGTTGGTGATAATGACATTATAGGCGCTATGGGTCTTCCCGTCAGAGGTCACTTGATAGGTAATATTCTTACTTTTGATCACTTGCCAGATAAAGGACAGGGCGTAAGCTCCCTTGCCGATAATTTTTTTCAGGCGAGTGCTCACATGGGCCACCGCTAGGGAATCCAGTCCGACACTGGCCATTAAGGTAAAATACCGACCGTTGGCCTTGCCCAGCCAGCAGGGGCTGCTATGTCCGTTAATGAGGTAATCTGCAATATCATTGGCCTTTTCTCCCAGACTTATTTCCTTGGCCAGAACATTGGCCGTGCCCAGGGGGATAATACCAAAGGCTATTTGATGGGGATAGATGCCGTTTATGACTTCATTGATCGTGCCATCCCCGCCTGCGGCGATAATCATGTCATAACCTTCATTGACATTTTCTCCGGCAATTTCTTTTCCATGTCCGGCATGTCGGGTTTCTTTAATCGTTATAGACAGGCCATTTTTTTGTAATATATTAACGATATTGTTAAATTTACCCGGTAGCCTGCGCCCCGCGACGGGGTTTAATATTATCAGAAGATTCTTTTTATTTTTATCTTTCATGCATAAACCCGTATTTAAGAGTGAGCAGGCTATATAAAATTCTATATACTATGTATTTTGTGAAAAGTTACCAGAAATATTGATGCGGCTCCCAAGGCCTGTCTGGAGTGATAATTTGTTATCCAAGAATAATTATGCACATCCCCTGAACGGGAAGCCCATCCTCACCGTTATCATTGATACGGAGGAGGAGTTTGACTGGGCAGCTCCTTTCAATCGGGACAGCCGGTCTGTTGAAAATATCAGCCATCAATATCTGGCGCAGGAAATATTTAGAAAATACGGCATCACGCCCACCTATTGCATTGACCATTCCGTGGTGGATGATGACAGGGCCATTGGAATCCTTAAAGAATGGGCGGATCAGGGTGACTGTCTGATCGGCACCCATCTGCACCCTTGGGTTTCCCCGCCCTATCAGGAAGAGGTGAACCGGGTAAATTCTTATGCTGGTAATCTGCCGTATGACCTTGAGCGGGAAAAGCTGTCTGTTCTGACTGACTATATCGCGGAAAGAGTTGGCCGCAGGCCGGAGATATTCAAGGCCGGAAGATACGGCGCCGGCCCTAATACGGCCCAAATCCTGAAAGAACTTGGCTATAAAGTGGACACCAGCGTGGTGGCGGATACCAGCTTTACTCACGATTTTGGGCCAAGTTTTATCGGCCTGCCGACCCAGCCCTATTGGTTTGAGGTGGACGGCACGAAGTTGCTCGAATTACCGGTCAGCCGGGGGTATGATGGTCTTCTGGCCAAATGGGGCAGTTTTCTCTATCCAAAACTGGCCGGGGCGTCCGGTTTTCGCGCTCTTATGGCCGGGGTACTGGTTAAGTCGGGCTTGCTGGAGCGGATACCGCTCACCCCTGAAGGCATCCGGGCAGGGGATCAGATTCGGATGGTCCGGCGCATGTGTGCGGTGGGCCGGAATTATTTTAATTATGCCTATCACAGCTCATCCCTGATGATCAATGGTGCGCCCTATGTGACGTCAGAACAGGATTTGGCGTTGTTTCTGGCCGATATGGATGAATTTTTTGATTTTTTCATCAATCAATTGGGCGGCGTTGCCAAAACGCCCCTTGAAATGTATGAATTACTGTCCTGATAGTAACCAGTCGGCGGTGGAATTTGCCACGGCCTGACGCCATTCTTCGCAGGAAAAAGTATGATCACTTTCCGCAAGGTCAATTCGGGTTGAGATTTTATCCCGGACGGTGTCTTTCCACGGGCGATCAGATGAAATGAGGTCGTCAAATTCCCGGGCCACCAAATCCTGCCCGCTCATGAGCAACAGGCTTTTCCCCTGAAATTCCTGAAGGCCCGATAGCATCCGGTCCGGGAAGGGACGGGTGTCTTCTATGGTTACGGTTTTTTTCGGGGCAAAGGCGCGGCGGATGTTGGCAGCGAACCCAGTGAGGGCTGATGTGATATTCAGATGGCCGGAGAATATTTTCCGCCAGAATTCCGGACTTTTCAGCCGGTCCAGATAATAATGTTTGACGTAGGCCTTGGCGAGGCCGCTGTCTGTGCGGACCCACGGGTTGGCCAGAATGATATGGGACACGGCCTTGTGTTTTATGCCGCCCAGTAGGATGGCCGAGGCCCCCTCGCATAATCCCCACAGGGCGACGGTATCTATTTCCGGGCAACGGGTGAGAAAGGTGTCAATGGCTTTTCCCATATCCGGACCTACCTGCTCAAATCCTAGGTAGCTGCCGTCACTGTCACCGATGCCCTGATAATCAAATCGCATGGCCGGGATGCCTACTTTTGCCGCATGGCGGGCCAGATGAACATATTGCCGGTGCGCCCCGATTCGATATTGCGGGCCGCCCACAACAATCATCAAACCAACCCTGCTTTGGCAGTTGTCCGGCTGATGAATGATGCCGATCAACGCATTTAAGGCTTGATTCGTGAAGGTAAAGGTGGTCTCTTTAAAAATCATAAAATATGGTTTCGTTTTGTTTTACTGGTGTTTTATCGCATAAAAGCAAAAAAAGCATGAATATTATTTCCTATCCAATGACCCGTTTGCGATAAATTGATTTCGGTCAAGGACTTTAAAAGATGTATTTATTAAGTATCTTTATATGAAGGGGTATATCATTTTTTCGGGGTGGAACATGAGTGGTGACCTTCTTCTGAAATTATAATAGTGCAGGAGAATTCTATTATGTCGGAAGGAATGACGAAGACAGCGGCCCGCAATATCTTCTTTGGCGGGACAATTTTCTTTTTCTTGGTATTTGTGTCTCTGACGGTTCAGAGCCATTTGTATATTTTGAATGAGAGTACAGACGTATCCACCTTGACGGATTCCGTTGAGCGGGGAAAGCGGGTATGGGAAAAGAATTCCTGTATCAATTGCCATACGTTGTTTGGGGAGGGGGCATATTTTGCGCCGGAACTGGGCAAGGTATGGATTAAATTTGGCGGGGACGAAGACCCGGAAGCTGGC
Organism: Alphaproteobacteria bacterium; assembly: GCA_013152755.1. Classification (GTDB taxonomy): domain Bacteria; phylum Pseudomonadota; class Alphaproteobacteria; order Sphingomonadales; family Emcibacteraceae; genus Paremcibacter. The sequence continues at coordinate 13,952 of JAADFR010000107.1, read as the reverse complement.
CGTGAGGGCCTGAAAGCATGGATGGAAGCCATGCCAACAGGGATCGAAGGCCGCCGACAAATGCCCCAGTTTAATCTGACGGATCAGGAATATGAGGATTTAGCAGCCTTTTTCGAATGGATCAGCCGGATTGACAACCAGAACTGGCCCCCCAAGCCAGCCGATGAATAAGGGAGAGGAAATAATATCATGAAATATCAAACACAAAGATTGGCTTATCCCTATTTTATAGCGGCCATGGGCCTGTTTGTCGCACAAGTTCTTGGCGGTCTGATTGCCGGGACCATCTATGTCTTTCCGAATTTATTGTCTGAGGTTCTGCCTTTTAACATCATTCGGATGATTCACACCAATGCCCTGATTGTCTGGCTGTTGATGGGCTTTTTCGGGGCGGCTTATTATCTGCTGCCTGAAGAAACGGAAACAGAAATCCACAGCCCGAAAATTGCCTGGATACAATTCTGGTTATTTTTATTGGGTGCGGCGGGCACTGTCGTTGGTTATCTGTTTCATATTCACGAAGGCCGGGAGTTTCTTGAACAACCCCTGTGGTTTAAAATTGACATTGTCATTGTCGCCCTGTTGTTTATGTATAACATCTCCATGACCCTGATGAAGGGCAAGCGGACGGTTGTGGCTGTCATTCTGGTCATGGGGTTATGGGGGCTGACGCTGTTCTTCCTGTTTGCCTTTTATAATCCGGCCAATCTGGCGCTGGATAAAATGTACTGGTGGTATGTTGTCCATCTGTGGGTAGAAGGCGTATGGGAATTGATTCTGGCGGCTATCCTTGGCTTCCTGTTGATCAAGATGACAGGTGTGGATCGGGAAGTAATCGAAAAATGGCTTTATGTCATTGTCGGCTTGGCTCTCTTTTCCGGCTTGCTCGGCACCGGGCACCATTACTATTGGATTGGGACACCCGGATATTGGCAATGGGTGGGCAGCATCTTCTCGGCTCTGGAGGTTTTCCCCTTCCTCGCCATGGTGATCTTCTCATTCTATATTGTGAATAAAAGCACCCGTAACCATCCCAACAAAGCGGCTCTGCTGTGGGTATTGGGCTGTACGGTTCTGTCCTTCTTCGGGGCCGGGGTCTGGGGCTTTATGCATACGCTGGCACCGATCAACTATTACACTCACGGCACACAGATTACCGCTTCCCATGGTCATCTGGCTTTTTACGGGGCCTATGTGATGATCAATCTGGCGATTATCACCTATGCTATGCCCCACCTTCGTGGTCAGCAGCCCTATAATCAGGTTCTGAATATGTGGTCCTTCTGGATTACCAGTTCCGGTATGGTTTTCATGACCCTTACCCTGACAGCGGCGGGGATTCTTCAAACCCACTTGCAACGGGTTTTGGGCATGAACTATATGGACGTGCAGGATCAGATTGCTCTGTTCTACTGGCTCAGGCTGGGGTCCGGTATCGTTGTGGTTATTGGCGTGTTGTTGTTTGTTTACGCAACCTTTTCCAAGGGTAGCGAAGAACAGGCAACTGCCGGGTAACCTCGGGATTTGATTTTTATCAAAGACGGTGGCAGTCTGATCTGTCACCGTCTTTTTAATGTTACAGGGTAAAAAATATGAATGACGTAGAAATTCCTTTTTATATGCCAGTGGCCAATGAATGTGGGTTGTTTGAAACCGCGTTTAAATCCGGCCTGCCGGTGATGCTGAAAGGCCCGACAGGATGCGGCAAGACCCGTTTTGTGGCCCATATGGCGGCGCGGCTTGGCCTGACATTGAACACCGTGGCCTGTCATGATGACCTGACAGCGGCGGACCTCACGGGCCGTTATCTGCTTAAAGGCGGTGAGACACAATGGGTGGATGGCCCCCTGACCCAGTCCGTGCGAAACGGCGGCATATGCTACCTTGATGAGGTGGTTGAGGCCCGCAAGGATGTGACCGTGGTTCTGCATCCCCTGACCGATGACCGGCGGCTTCTTCCGCTGGAACGTACCGGGGAGTTGTTGGAAGCCCCGGACGATTTTATGGTAGTAATCTCCTATAACCCGGGCTATCAGAATATTCTGAAATCCCTGAAGCCTAGCACCCGCCAACGCTTCATTGGCATCCATTTTGATTATCCCCCGGCGGATCAGGAAGTGGAGATTATCTGTGCGGAAACCGGCCTTGACCGGGCGCGTTGTGCGCCGCTGGTTAATCTGGCCCGCCGAATCCGCAATCTGAAAGACCTTGATCTGGAAGAAGGAGCCTCGACCCGGCTTCTGGTCTATTGCGCAACCTTGATTATGGCGGGGATTTCGCCGCTGGAGGCGGCGGAGGCCACGTTGATTGAGCCTTTGAGCGATGATGAAAGTGCCAAGGAAGGCCTGATGGAGGTGGTGCAGGCCACCTTTGGATAAGAGGGAAAAAGCGGATGCTTGAGCTGTTTGAACCAGAAGAAATGGTCGGCAAGAAATGGCACCTGCTGGTGCGGGACCAATCCAGCTATCCCCATTATAAAGACGCTGCCGTGCGTCTGGATGACATCCGGGATATGATCAGCATTTTCTTCCGGGCTATTGGCGGTGATCCGGGCGTGGATGTGGCCAGTGTCAGTGAGACATCACAGGGCCACCGTCTGGGATGGCGTATGCGGCTGGGCATGGATCAGGAGCGCCTGCCCGTTGCTCGGCGGGATAATGACAGCCTGCTGTTGCCTCGCGAACTGGATTATTTTCCGGAAAAGCGTCTGAACCGGTCGCTCTATCTCTGGCTGGCGGCTTTTCTGGCCCATGCCAGTGACAGGCCCGTTCGCAAGCCTGAAAACGCCTTGCATGGGGATTTGCTCACGATGGCACAGGCGTGGCAGACCACTGAATATATCATTGAGACCTATCCCGGCCTTGGCAAAAAATATGCCGAGCTGTGCGCGGCTTTGCAACAGGCCCGCCCGGCCCGGTCCCTGCCCACCTATGAGGCGCGGCTGGAACAGATCATACAGGATTTGCTGTTTGACCATGGATCAGCTCATGAGGATGCGGCGGCCTTGATGCATACGGTCTTGGCCGGGGATAACCTGCCGGATTTCCCGAAAATTCCCCGCAAATACAAGAGCTTTCTGCCTATCCCTCTATGGGGGGATGTGGATGTTGTTCACCGGGATATTATGGATGATACCGACTTTGATGAGGCCGATGAAAGCGCCAAAAATATCTATAAGGATTTGCGGGATGGCCGCAAGCATGATGGGGTTCGTGAAGAGAATGATCAGGTGGACAAGCAGGATCCGCTGGCCCTGAACCGCTTTGAAAAAGTGATCTCCATGGCGGAAATGGTCAATGTCAACCGGGGGGTTGATGATGACGAGGACGAGGATGTGCAGTCGGCGGTGGATGATCTGGATGAACTGTCCCTGACCCGCAACAAGAAAACAACCGCTTCCACCATCAAACTTGACCTGTCCGTGGCCGGGCAGGGCATTGAAACCACGCCCGTTGTGGCGGAACACAGCTATCCCGAATGGGATTACCGATTGCAAGGCTATCGCCAGAATTTTTGCGCCGTCTTTTCCGCCCGGGCCGAGGAAGAAGCCGAAGGCTGGAACCCTGATGAGGCTACAAAACGGCGCATCCGGCGCATCCAGCGACAGTTTGAGGCCCTGCGCCCCCGGCGGGAACGAGTGCGTCGCCAGCAGGACGGCAAGGAGCTGGACATTGATGCCATGATCCGGTCAAGCTGTGACCTGCGGGCCACGGGGGCGGGCAGTGATCAGATCTATACGGATTACCGCAACCAGACCCGCGACCTGGCGGCGGCCATTTTGGCCGATGTGTCTCTGTCCACCGATTCGTGGTTGGACGGGCGGCGGGTGCTGGATGTGGAGAAAGAGGCTCTGATGACTTTGGCGCTGGGGCTGAAGGCCAGCGGCGATGATAATGCCATCTATTGCTTTTCCTCCCGCAAACGTCACAATATCCGGGTGGATTGCCTGAAAGAATTTGACGAGGAAATGTCCCGTCATGTGCAGAATCGGATTTCGGCTTTAAAGCCCGGCTATTATACCCGCATGGGGGCCGCTATCCGTCATGTAACGGCGCAATTGATTCTGCGGCCCAATCATCACCGGTTGCTGTTGCTGATCAGTGACGGCAAGCCCAATGATATGGACCATTATGAAGGGCGTTACGGCATTGAGGACACCCGCATGGCTATTCGAGAGGCCCGCAAGCAGGGGGTGGCGGTCTTCGGAGTCACGGTGGATGAAAAGGCGCGGGATTATTTCCCCTATCTGTTCGGGCCGGGCGGCGGGGCGATCATCCCCCATATTGATAATCTTCCGGCGGCTCTGCCAGCAATTTTCAGGAATCTTTTAGTATAGTTTCTTGGGGGGTAGGGAACAGGTTGTCGCTATGCCCGCTGATGTAATAGGCGATCAGGCCGAGCCATTCATGGACGGCAAAATCCAGCTCATAAAGCGCCGCGCCCGCATCCGGCTTGCTGATCAGAGAGGATGATAATTCAGTCCGGTAATCAACGGGATAGGGCTGTATCATGATGCCTGCTTTTCGGTAAGCCCCGACCGCGCGCGGCATATGAAAGGCGGAGGTTACCAGAAACCATTTGTCCTCTTCGCCCGGTTTGATCAGCTTCCGGCTTTCAATGGCGTTGGTATATGTATTATAGGATTTGTCACCAAAGCGGATACGGCTCAGGTCTATTCCGGCTTCCTGAAAGAATTTTCGGGCAATCTCGTATTCTGTCATCATGCCGTCAAGCCGTCCTCCACCGCTATATATGATGGGCAGGGCGGGAAATTGCCGCGCCAGCTTTGCCGCCTCGATCAGGCGTTCCGCCGCGCCGCTTAAAGAAACCTGATGATGAAATGTGCTGACCCTAATCCGTTCGGATCCGCCAAGGATAATAATGCCGCTATAGGGCGGCTGACTGACGTCATTTGTAAAGCGGGCGAAACGGCTTTCCAGTGGGGCCATGACCAAATTGGTCAGGGGGCCAAACATGGCAAGGCCATAAAGGGTAACGCTGACCGTGATGGCCCACAGGCCGGGCTTTTGACGACCCCGCCATAGAAGGACAAGCCCGATCAGCAACAGGATAAAGATCAGATTGCTCGGTTGAAGGAACAGCCAGACAGTTCTTGAAATGATATTATCCCATGCCAAGCTGCGTTCCTTTTAATTTATCTGGTGATATGTTTTATACCAGTGGATGAATTTGGGAATGCCTTCTTCAATTTTGGTTTTTGGCTCAAAGCCCAAATCATTTTGAATGGCGGTAATATCGGCGGCGGTTTCCTTCACATCGCCCGGCTGTATGGGCAACAGGTCCATCTCTGCTTTCTTGCCCAGACAATCTTCCAGAACCTTGATCATATCCAGCAGCCGAACCGTATTGTTATTGCCGATATTATAGACCCGGTGCGGCGCGTTGGAGCCAACGGTATGCATGGTGCCATCATCCTTTGGCGGATTATCCAGACAGCGGACAATGCCGTCAATAATATCCTCGATGAAAGTAAAATCCCGCAACATATCCCCGTGGTTAAACACTGGAATTGGCTCCCCGGCCAGAATTTTTTTGGTGAAAATCCACATGGCCATATCGGGCCGCCCCCATGGGCCGTAAACCGTAAAAAACCGCAGACCAGTCTGGGGCATCCGGTACAGATGGGCATAGCTCTGGCTCATCAGCTCATCGGCCTTTTTGGTGGCGGCATAGAGGGATACGGGATTATCCACCCGGTCATCCACGGAAAAAGGCATATTCTTATTGCCCCCATAAACGGAGGATGAGGAGGCATAGACCAGATGCTCAAAGCCTTTTTTATGGCGGCAGTATTCCATGATGTTCAGATGGCCGATCAGATTTGACTGGGCATAGACAAAAGGATTGGTCAGGGAATAACGCACCCCGGCCTGTGCGCCAAGGTGAATGACTTTTTTTACATCATAGGGGGCGAGGGCCGCTGTAAGGGCTTCAAAATCTGAAAAATCCAGCTTAAGGAAGGTAAAGCCGGGATTGGCCTTTATCTCGGACAGGCGGTTTTCTTTCAGGCTGACATCATAATAATCGTTCAGATTATCAATGCCGATAACCTCTTCCCCCCGTTCCAGCAGAAGTCTGGAAACATTAAAGCCGATAAAGCCGGCGGCACCTGTTACAACTATGGCCATAAATATCCCTCAAATGGAAATGATCGTTGATGTGTTATCTTCTAGCGTAATAGCCTTGTCAAATCCTTAAAAAATGCGAGCAGGATAAAAAATTCTTATTTTTGTGAAATCATCATTGCATGTTGGCATAAATCTGCCTATGTTCGCCAAATCTTTTAGGCATGTTCAGGCCTGATGGGGTGTAGCCAAGTGGTAAGGCAACGGGTTTTGATCCCGTCATGCGCAGGTTCGAATCCTGCCACCCCAACCATTTCTGATTTAATTCAATACGGGAAAATTTTTGGAAATCTTGTTGGTGAGAGATTGAACGACCCGACATATCCTGTTACGGCTGCTCCCTTCCGGGTCTGACCGGATTGGCAGGTCAGTCGTCCGCCAATCTCTCGGGCGCATATATGGTCTTTTTTCAGGACAAGATCAAGGGCCTTGTTCATTGTGCTGGAAAAAAAACATCTTCTGTGGCACCCTGCCGGTCCCCGTAACAGTGACAGAGACAATTCCCCCATGATGGACCCGTGTATTTTTTCCGGCTTTCCCCTTGATCCTGCCGATCATCTGAGGGGTGATGATGAATGGCTTACGGTGCAACTGGCCTGTGATAGCAGCCGTTTTGTGCGCTATTATCATGGGCGGCCATTGATGGATATATCTGACGATCTGTGTCCGGCTGATGGTCCTTGTAATGTGGGGGAGGATGACTGGGTCTTTATGGGGCTGGACGGGGAGGCGGCGGTCTTTGCGGTGGGCCTGAAGACCAAACCCGACCTACCTGACCATGAAAAATTTATTGATCTGCGCTCTGTTGCCCTGCAACTGGGGGCATCGGGATTCAGCAACATTCCGTCCCTTTTGGGCCGGGGCAAGATGTTGCTGGAGTGGAACGGGCGGCGGGACTTCTGTTCCTGTTGCGGTCATAAAACCCGTGTGGAACGGGGCGGATATGTGCGCAAATGCATAAATGACGATTGCGGGGCAGAGCATTTTCCGCGCACGGACCCGGTGGTGATCATGCTAGTGACATCCGGCGATCAATGCTTGCTGGGCCGGGGTGTGGGCTGGCCGGAGGGTAATTATTCGGCATTGGCAGGCTTTATGGAGCCGGGCGAAACCATCGAGGAGGCCACCCGGCGGGAAGTTCTGGAAGAATCAGGGGTCAGGGTGGGCGATGTGCGCTATGTGAAAAGTCAGCCTTGGCCTTTCCCGTCATCCCTGATGATCGGTGTGCGGGCAGAGGCTCTGTCTACAGAGATCACCATTGACCCTGTGGAATTGGCCGATGCCCGCTGGTTTGAGCGGGCGTACTTGCGGGAAATATTTGAAAGCGGCGGCGGCTCTGACTTTAGAATCCCACCTAATATTGCGATTGCCCGTCATTTGCTGGAAGAATGGTTGCACATGGGCTGAGACCGTAATAGTAAAGGGATAGAAGCCTGCGCAAATTGGAGAATAAAAAGAATGTCAGATGACTATCAAACCTATCAGGGAGTCGTGTATCCTTGGCATTGTGACCATATGGGGCATATGAATGTCATGCATTATGTGGGCAAGTTTGATGAGGCCACATGGAGCCTTTTTTCTGATATGGGCCTTACGGGGCGGCGGATGCGGGATGAGAAAAAGGGCATGGTCGCTGTGGAACAGAATATTCAGTATAAGGGCGAACTGATGCCCGGGGATGTGATTGCTGTTCAAAGTGAAATTGTCAAACTTACCGATAAGTCGGTGACCTTTCGTCATGAAATGCGCAATGTGGAAACTGGTGCATTGGCGGCTATAACTACCCTGACCGGGTTGTATTTTGACCGGGTCGCGCGCAAGGCCATCAGCCTGCCCGATGACATTAAAATAAAATTACAGGATATGATCTAATCATGGCCCGGGGATATGACCTGGACAGCCGTCCGGCCCACCAGCAACGGCGTGGGCATTTAAAACAGAGCGAGGATTGGATCAGGGACCTGATTACCCGCCTGCCCCTGGGTTATTTCGCCACACGTTGGGATGATCAGCCCTTTGTCCATCCCATGACCTTTGTCTATGCGGCAGATAAACATTGTATCTATATGCATGGCTCCACCGTGGGTCGGCGGCGGGCCAATACGGATGCCCATGAGAAAATATGCTTTTGCGCGGCGGAGATGGGTCAGCTGTTGCCGTCCAATCAGGCCCTGCATTTTTCGGCCCAATATCGCAGCGTCATGGCCTTTGGCACCGTCCGTCATGTGACGGCGGAAGCCGAACAGAAGGCCGCACTCTATGCGCTGATCGACAAATATTTCCCGCCCCTGAAACTGGATGCGGATTATAGCCCTATCCGGCCAGAGGATCTGAAAATAACCACCGTCTATGCCCTTGATATTGACAGCTGGAGCGGCAAGGAAAACTGGAAAGAACGTACCGGTATGGATGACCGGGGCTGGCCGGAACTGGACGAGAAATATTTTGAACCGGACGTGTTCCCCATGTCCCGGGGCCGGGTTAAAGAAGAATAACCTCTATTTTCGGTCAAGGCGATATTGTGCGGCGGGATAGCTGCCCAATACGCGGAACGCGTTGGTGAAGAATTTCAATTCGTCAAAGGCATGACGCACGCCCACATCGTCCGGGTGCCCCTCAATATCCGCATAGAATAATGTGGCGACAAAGGCGCCGTTCAACTGATAGCTTTCCAGCTTGGTCATATTGACGCCGTTGGTGGCAAAGCCGCCCATGACCTTATAGAGGGCGGCGGGCACATTGCGCACCTGAAAGATAAAACTCGTCACCGTAGTACCTTCATTGGGCAGGTCGGCCAGAGGCTCCTGTGCGAAAATAACGAAACGGGTGGTGTTATGGTCCGCATCCTCAATATCTTTTTTCAGACTTTGCAGGCCGTATATCTCCCCGGCAAGGGAGGAGGCGATGGCGGCAATGGTCGGATCATTCAGCTCCGCTATTAATTTGGCGGCCCCGGCGGTATCGGAATAGACCTCAGGCTCCAGCCCCCAGCTCAGGGTGTTTTTCCGGCATTGACCCAGAGCCTGTTCATGGCTGCGGACCACCTTCAGGCTGTCCATGGTCGCGCCGGGAATGGCCAGCAGATGATGGTTGATGCGCTGGAAATGCTCGCCAATGATATGCAGGGAGGAATGGGGGATCAGGTGATGGATCGCCGCCACCCGCCCGGCGACGGAATTTTCAATGGGAATCATGGCATATTTGGCGCGCCCTTCCTCAACGGCGGCAAAAACATCTTCAAAAGTATGACAGGGCAGGGCGGTCATTTCAGGAAACATAGTCCGGCAGGCCAGATTGGAATAGGCCCCCGGCTCGCCCTGAAAAGCAACTATCTGCTTTGAATTTGATGTTTTTTGCATGTTTCGCCCTTTGTCAATTTTTGCGCAGTATTGGGATTATGGCCTGATCTGTCAAACATTTTTGGCTTCCGGCCCTAAGAAGTCTTGTGTCCGGCCCAAAACATCTGTAAACACATGGATATAGGTAAATTTAGACATTCTAACATACGGGGAAGAAAAGTGAATTCCTTTGAACTGAATAAAGTTGTGATGGCATTGTTGTTGACGGTGCTGATTGTGATGGGAATTAATGGCCTGGTAGGGGTTGTTTTTGACCATGAAGAAATGAGCAGCAATGCTTTCCCCATAGAGATAGCGGCTGCCCCGGCGGAAGGCGCGGCGCCGAAAGCGGTTGTGGAACAGGGCCCGACTTTCGGGGAACTGTTGGCCACGGCCTCCGTTGAAAAGGGCCAGAAGATTTTCAAGAAATGCAAAGCCTGTCATACCACGGACAATGGGGGCAAGAATCTTGTCGGTCCAAATCTGTGGAATGTGGTTGGCCGGCCTAAGGGCAGTTTTGACGGTTACCGCTATTCTGATGGTATGAAGAGTCACGGTGGTGACTGGACCTTTGAGGATTTAAATACGTTCCTGACCAAGCCGGGCAAATTTATCGCCAAGACCAAAATGAGCTTTGCCGGTTTGAAAAAGCCAGCGGATCGGGCAGCAATCATTGCCTATCTTCGGTCTTTGAGCGATGCGCCGGCTGACCTGCCAGCAGTTGCCGCGCCTGAGGCGGCGGAATAATTATTCCGCCAGCCGTTTAATGAAAGTTAACGGCGGCTCATCTGTCTGAAAACTGACAATATCAATGACCTCGCGCAGGGGGTCAATACTTACCCGCATATGATGGACATTGGCGTGAAGCAGATGCATGTCATCCAGCATGAAACCCACATGACCGGGGAAGAAGGCAATATCCCCTTTCTGGGGGATGGCGTCATCGGGCAGAACCGTACCGATGGCCTTGGCCTGTTGGTCGCTGTCTCTGGGGACGGCCATGCCCGTGGCGGCAAAGGCAAGCTGCACCAGTCCGGAACAATCAATGCCGCCGCTTGAATTTCCGCCCCACAGATAGGGAGCATAGAGAAATTTCAGGGCTTCCGAGGCCGGGTCCGTGCCATGAATATTGCTGATATGGGGGGCAAATATCCAATTGCCATCGGCCAGCTGGACAAAGCCCTTGACCGGGACTTCATCTACCACCGACACATGGGACATCATGAAAATCTGGCCCACGGGCGGCGCCTTGGCATCGGGCTCTGGGTAGATATGACTGCTCAGATTGGTCACATGATGGGTAGAAGGGATTAGATCGGTGCTGAGGGCGTCAAGCCGGCAATAGCCCACATAGCCGTCGCGTGCGGCCTGTCCCCAGGCCCAGCCATCCTTGATGTCATAAACTGTGAAAGCCTCGCCGTAAAGAAGCTGATTGACGGTCATAGCCTTGTCATCGGGGGCATTGTGCAGATTGGTCAGGCCGTGGATCAATTGATGCTCGGTCCCGTCCAGTGACGCGACGTCCAGATCATCCCGATGGGCTGTTATCCTTGGGTCTGAGTCCTGATCAGACATTTTCGCTCCCTCATATCATTCCGCCGATGATGCTGTATCATCACCTGTGTTGATTTCTTTATTGGCCTTTTCCATGGTTTCAGCAAAATCCGCCAAAAAAACAGCTCCCTTGACGGTGCGTTGGATCAGGACATTTCTTTTATCTGTTTCGTCTCTCGTACGTTTGGCATAGCCTAAAGCACTTAAACTATCAACTGCTCTGGTGATCACCGGCTTTGAAACATTCAGCGCCGCCGCCAGTCCCCGTACCGTATGGGGCGGCGATTTAATATAAATCCGAAGTAGCAAGGCCCACTGCCGGGAGGTCAGGTCAGGCCCCTCCGACTTGATTGTCTCGCTCAGGGTCTGCAACCACAATTTCAAGCCATTATGTTCGGTTAAATTAATGTTCATCGCCAAACCAGTGCTGTGTTATCTATTTGATATTGCCTTTAAATTGGCCTTTCTGCAACGTTTTTCATGAGGATGTGCCAAAGCGATTCTTCAGATAGGCATAGACGGTGCGAAAGGCCATGGCCTCGCCGCCCTTGGGCCGTCCGGGCTGGTCGGTTAAATTCCAGGCAAAAACATCAAAATGAACCCATTTTTCAGGCTCTTTGACAAAATGCTTCAGAAACAGCGCCGCCATGATCGCCCCGCCGTAGGGCCCGGACCCCATATTATTGAGGTCGGCGCAGTCCGATTTCAATCCGGGGGCATAGGGGGCATAGAGCGGCATGCGCCAGACCGGATCACGCTCCGTCACACCGTAGCCCGCAAGGCCTTGAGCCAGATCATCCCCATCGGTGAAGAAAGGAACAATGGACGGCCCCATGGCCACCCGCGCCGCGCCGGTGAGGGTCGCAAAATCAAGGATCAATGCCGGATCATCCTCCGCCGCCAAGGCCAGCGCGTCACAGAGCACCAGCCGCCCCTCCGCGTCCGTATTATCCACCTCGACCGTGGTGCCTTTATAGGTTTTGATGATGTCGCCGGGACGGAAGGCGTCAGCGGAAATATTATTCTCCACTGCCGGAATCAGAAGGCGCAGACGTATGTCCAGCCCGCTTGCCATAATCGCCTGTGCCAGGGCCAGCGTATGGGCCGCCCCGCCCATATCCTTTTTCATGATGCGCATCCCGGCGGAAGGTTTTAAATCCAGCCCGCCCGTATCAAAGCAAACGCCCTTGCCCACGAGGGTCACTTTGGGGGCATCCGCGCGGCCCCAGTCAAGTTCCAGCAGGCGCGGCTGATTGGCGGCGGCGCGCCCGACCGCATGGATGCTGTTATATCCCTTGACCAGCAGATCTTCGCCTACGGTTTCGGAAAACTCGGCTTTGAAGCGACCCGCAATTTCTTTCATAACGCTGGATAGATGGCTCGGTCCCATATGGCAGGTGGGGGTATTGACCAGATCACGGATCAGGGTGATACCGTCAATAAGAATGGCGGCTTCATTCAAGTCACCCTCATCTTTCAGGGTCAGAACGGCTTTTCCTGTGTTCTTGTTTTCAAGATAACGGTCGAATTTATATTGGGCCAATGCCCAGACTATGGCTGTATGTTTTGGGTCTGCATCCTCAGGGAGGCGATAGTTTCCGGCGGGCAGATTGCGGGCCAATGCCGCCATATGCCATGGATCATTTTCTTCTGTGCCAAGGCCGATGGCCGCCGCCGCCATGCCGCCCTGCGCGTCTGGCAGACGCAATATTTCATTCTGCTTTGCGGTGAAGCCGTTGTCTTTGGCCCAGCGGACCTGAGACGGAGGTAAAGTCTTCAGCCATTCTTCCAATCCATCACGGGATACCTTGTGGAGGGGGATTGCATTGTCATAGCCTTCGGTGGTCAGGGTATCGGACATGGGGTTTCCTATAGGTTACAGCTTTGCACGGTAATATCGGCAAAGGCCCGCCGGCCTGAAATGATAGTGAAGCGATATTCCTTATCCTTGATAATCACGCTGTGATACAGGGGCAGGATGCCGCTGGCGGTCTGGCTCTCGCCGCCGGGCAGGGTAAAGCTGGCGGTGACCGGTTTTGTGGGGTCATACCATGCTTCCGGGTTGCCCTGTTCATTCAGGGTCGGACTGCCCTTGCCGGTGATGGTGATCAGGCCCCGGTAAAAGCTGACGGAGCCGTCCTGTTGCTGGGATACGGGGGTGTGGATGACGATGCGTTTGGACTGGGACGGTTCGGTGCAGGTCTCATCCTTTGACAGGCCCGCGATCAGGCTGGCCATTCTCGGGGGTTTGATGCCGTCTGCGGCTTTCTGATTGATGACCGTGAGCAGATCCTGAATTTCTGTGTTGGGCAACAGCTTTTGCATCTTGTTCAATTCGGCCTCGGTATTACCCAGCTCAAGACGCATGGCCTCCAGCTCGCTTTCCTGCTGGTTAAATTTTTCGGTGCTGTAATCCATATTGCGCAGGGCAATTTTCTGACCGGTATCAAAGGCGAAATAGCTGCTGCCGATGAGAATGGCCAGAAAGAAGAGGCTTTTTATCAGGGTCCAGAGTTTCTGGGAGCGGCGTTTTTGTAGTTCTTTTCTGCGGGCAAGGCCGAGTGACATGATGGATGATGTCCTGTGTGATTGTTTGATGGCGGAAGTCTAAACCAGAAGCCCGCATAGCTCAACAGAATATCTATTGCCTCCCCGAAAAGAACCCCAACCCGAACGAAGTGAGGCAAGCGCAAGGCGCGCCCGAGCTAATGCGAGGAGGGGGAGCGCCCACGGTGCGGGGGAGTTATCCCCCTAAATAAAAAAGAACGAAAGTGAGGCAAGGTGCCCAAAAGTTAAATTATGGGGCCGCCCGAGTTAATACGAGGAGGGGGAGCACCCACGGTGCGGGGGAGTTATCCCCCTAAATAAAAAAGAACGCAGTGAGGCAAGGTGCCCAAAAGTTAAATTATGGGGC
>JAADFR010000106.1 GCA_013152755.1 Alphaproteobacteria bacterium | reverse complement strand
CCAATAAGAAAAACCGGCCTGCTCTCATCGGAGAGCAGGGAAATAACCGCATTATATTCATTGTTGTTAACCGACATATGAGCCAGTTGGATATTTTGCGTGCAGGCTTCTGCATATGAGGCAAAAGAGGCTTCTCCGCCGGGCGGAGTGTCTGATCTATCCACCCGGTCCAGCGGTGCCTGAAACCCCAATTGAAGCTCTTTACGGAGCATCGTCTGAAAATTGCCGTAACTTTTGAACCCAAGTTTCTTTATGGTCCGCAGAACAGTCGGACCGCTTACATCAGCAATCTCGGCCAAGGCCGCAATCGTGCAAAGCCCCGCCGTTGGATATTGATTGAGAAGGGTGCGGGCGACGATACGTTCTTTTGACGTAAGCCGGTCAAGTTTCGAACGGATCAGGACGCCTAAATTATTTGCCGAATTTTGTGATTGAGAGTTTTCTGCGGTCATTTGCACCAATTATTTCTGGATATATAGTCGTCTTGCTTGCCGATAAAGGACTATCGATTAAATATTCTATATTAATTCTGAGCCATCTTCAACTGAACAGTATAATTTCATCGAAGGGCGCACAATGACAAAAGTAATAATAATTGCTTAAATATTGATTATGTCATAATTTTGTAATATAAATTACAATCTTAATGTTATAGGGTATTGAGCAGAAATATTAAAAAACGGGATCGGGCATATCATGGGAACAGAAAGCAATAAAAGCGGAACTGACAGCGGACAGGGCGCGGTTGGTGACGGGTATTTTTCCGAGCGTGAATTGCGCAAGGGGGCGGCGGGCTGGATACTTCTGGCGGGACTAGGGGTCGCCTATGTTATTTCAGGTGATTTTGCCGGGTGGAACTTTGGTCTGGCAGAGGGCGGTTGGGGCGGCCTTGCCATTGCAACGCTGTTAATGGCCGTGATGTACACCACCATGATTTTTTCACTGGCGGAGCTTTCTGCAACCATCCCCTCTGCGGGCGGCGGATACGGGTTCGCCCGGCGTGCCTTCGGCCCATTCGGCGGATTTCTGACGGGGACGGCCATTCTTCTGGAATATTCGGTCGCCCCGGCGGCGATAGCCACCTTTATCAGCGCCTATCTGGATAGCCTGATTGGCATTTCCGGTTGGCCCGTATCATTGGCCTTTTTCGCGGTTTTTATCGGCATTCATTTATATGGTGTGGGGGAAGCATTGAAGCTTATGCTCGGTGTGACCATAGTGGCCGTTATCGCTTTGCTGATCTTTATTGTCGCGATGGTGCCCCATTTCGATGTGGCAAATCTTTTTGATATTCCGGTCGCGGGCGGCATCGGGGCTAGCAAATTCCTCCCCTACGGCATCATTGGTATCTGGGCGGCTATTCCGTACGGCATGTGGTTCTTCCTTGCCGTTGAAGGCTTGCCACTGGCGGCTGAGGAAACGGCGGACCCGCAAAAAAATATGCCGAAAGGCATGATCGCGGCAATCGTCGTGTTATTGCTTTTAGCGGTATTGGTGCTTCTGCTCGGGCCGGGCGGCGGCGGTGCGGCGGCGCTGGCCAATGCCGGGGACCCTTTGATCGCGGCGATGCGGTCGGACACGGCGTATGGCGGGCCTACGTTAACAGGAAAAATAATAAATATCGTCGGGCTTGCCGGTTTAATCGCCAGCTTCTTCTCCATAATATTTGGCTATTCTCGTCAGGTCTTTGCCCTGTCCCGCGCCGGATATTTACCACGGGTTCTGTCCCTGACCTCAAAACGCAAGACACCTTACCTCGCCCTGTTGGTGCCGGGATCACTGGGCTTTCTGCTGTCATTGAGCGTTGATGGCAATATGCTGATTTTGGTGGCGGTATTCGGGGCGGCTATATCTTATATCTTGATGATGGCGGCACATATTAAACTGCGGATAAGCGAGCCTGAAATGGATCGGCCCTACCGGACGCCCGGCGGCATTGTCACGTCCGGAATTGCTTTGTTCCTCGCGGTAATCGCTTTGATCGCAGGTTTTCTGGTGGAGCCAAATGTGATATTCTATGCGGCAATTTTCTATGCCCTGATGGTGGCATACTTTTTGTTGTATAGTCGGCATCACCTTGTGGCCCAGGCCCCGGAAGAAGAATTTGAAGCCATCCGTCAGGCAGAAGCCGCTTTGGATTAAGGCTGAAAATTCAATAATGATAATAACCAGTTAAGGACAAAAAGTGACGACCAGTATGTTTAACGTAATATCGCCTGTGGATGGCTCAATATATCTTGAACGCGAATATGTGTCCAAGGCACAATTGGATCAAGCCATTGAGGGGGCTATGAGAGCTCAGGAAGATTGGCAGAATAGGACTGTCGGAGAGCGGGCGGAAATCTGCACCCGTGCCATTGAAATTTTCCAGAAGCATAAGGCCCGCCACGGCGAGGAACTGGCTTGGCAAATGGGCCGCCCCATAAGGTATGGAGCCGGTGAAGTATCTGGCGTTGCGGAACGCTCAAGCTATATGATTGATATTGCCGAGGATGCGCTGGCGGATATTCATATCAAGGATAATCTCGCAGGCGCGCGTTATATTAAACGGGTGCCGGTTGGTGTCGTGCTGACCATCGCCCCGTGGAATTACCCGTACCTCACGGCCATTAATTCTGTGGTCCCGGCCCTTATGGCGGGCAATGCTGTACTCCTTAAACATTCCAGCCAAACGCCGTTATGTTCAGAACGTCTTGCGGAATGTTTTGCTGAAGCCGGTTTGCCGGAAGGGGTGTTTCAGGCCCTGCATATTACCCACGCGGATACGGCCGCGGCTATCCGCTCCGGAAATATCAACTATGTGGCCTTTACCGGCTCCGTTCCCGCCGGAGCGCGTATTGAGGAAACCATAGCCGGTCAATTCATTGGCTCCGGTCTGGAGCTTGGCGGCAAAGACCCGGCCTACGTGCGAGCCGATGCCAATCTGCCTAATGCCATTGAAAGTCTGGTGGATGGATCCTTTTTCAATTCTGGCCAATCCTGTTGCGGCATCGAGCGCATCTATGTTCATCGCGCTGTTTTTGATGACTTTGTGGCGGGATTTACCGACCTTACAAAGCAATATGTCTTGGGCAGTCCGCTGGAACAGGAAACCACCCTTGGTCCGCTGGTCAATGTGAAGGCCGCTGAATTTGTCCGGGGTCAAACCGCAGAGGCCATCGCGCAGGGGGCCAAAGCCCTGATTGACCCGGCGTCCTTTCCACTGGACCGGGCGGGCAGTAACTATCTCGCTCCGCAGGTATTGGTTGATGTTGATCATTCCATGCGGGTGATGACAGAGGAAAGTTTCGGGCCTGTTATTGGCATCATGGCGGTTGACAGTGATGATGAGGCTATCGCACTTATGAATGACAGCGAATTTGGTCTTACGGCCTCAGTCTGGACGGAGGATATAGCCATAGCGACCGCAATCGGCGCGCGCGTACAGACCGGGACTTTCTTCGCAAACCGTTGTGATTATCTGGACCCGGCCCTCGCCTGGACCGGGATCAAAAATTCAGGGCGCGGCTGCACCCTGTCGAGCGTAGGTTATGAGGCATTGACCCGGCCAAAATCATTTCACTTGCGTGTTTTGGATAAATAGAAAGACCTGATTATATGACATTAACTGCAAACTGGAATTATCCGACGTCTGTTTCGCTGGGCGCAGGCCGCATCGGTGATGTGGTCGATGAGTGCCGGACACTCGGCATTGAAAGACCTTTGATTGTCACCGATCCCGGCCTTAGCGCCCTGCCTTTTGTTGGTAAATTACAGGATGATTGCGCGGCAGCGGGCCTTGGCGTTGGTCTGTTTTCAGGCGTACATCCAAATCCCACCGGCGAAGATATTGAGGCTGGCCTGACGATATACCGAGGCGGCGACCATGACGGCGTGATTGCCCTTGGCGGCGGCAGCAGCCTTGATGCGGGCAAAGCCATAGCCCTGATGGCGGGACAGACGCGCCCTCTCTGGGATTTTGAGGATGTTGGCGACAACTGGACACGGGTCAATACTTCCGGCGTAGCGTCCGTGATAGCCATACCAACCACCGCTGGCACCGGATCAGAGGTCGGGCGGGCGTCGGTCATTCTGGATGCCGCGAGCCATGAGAAGAAGATCATTTTCCACCCCCTTATGATGCCCAAAAAGGTCATATTAGACCCCGAATTGACCATAGGTTTACCCGCAGGTCTGACCGCTGCCACGGGCATGGATGCCCTCTCCCATAGTCTGGAAGCCTTTTGCGCCCCGGGCTACCATCCCATGGCCCGCGGCATTGCCATCGAGGCTATTGGCATGGTCAAAGAATGGCTGCCGCTGGCCGTGCAAGACGGTCAGAATATTGAGGCGCGCACCCATATGCTGGTCGCCTCAATGATGGGGGCAACCGCGTTTCAGAGGGGGCTTGGGGCCATGCATGCTCTTGCCCATTCGCTGGGCGCTGTTTTTGGCGCTCATCATGGCATGTTGAACGCCATTCTCATGCCCTATGTCCTCAAGGCCAACAGGCCTGTGATTGAGGATGATATTGCCGGATTAGCGCAGATGATCGGGTTAGAAGGTAATTTTGAGGCCTTTCTGGACTGGATTCTGAGCCTTCGTAAGGAACTGGAAATTCCCCATGACTTGGCCGCCATCGGTATTACGCCGGATTGCGCCGGGCATATTGGCGAGATGTCTGTGGCCGACCCGAGCGCGGGCAGCAATCCAATATTATTTGATAAAGAAGCCTATAGCGCCATCTGTCTGGCCGCGATTGAGGGGGCCTGACCGTAAATATCCACTATGTTTTCTGTACCGATCTGTTATATTATGTGCTGGGAAATAATAAACACTACTGATCAGTAAACTTATGGAGTGCAGTATGCGGCCTTCCAAGCGGAATGAATTGGTTGAAAAAGCTCTGGAAGTTTTTTATCAAAATGGGTTTCATGCCACCGGAATGGATATGCTGGCGGCAGAAACAGGTATTTCAAAAACATCCATGTATAAACATTTCCGTACCAAGGAAGACTTGATCATGGCGGCATTGTGCCTGCGGGATGAGGAGTTTCGCACATGGTTATTTCGCCGTATGGCGCAACTTGGGGCGACCCCGCGTGCGCAGCTTATCGCTATGTTTGACGCTTTGAAGGAATGGTTCGCACAGAAAGGCTTTCGCAGCTGTATGTTCATCAAGGCCTCCGGTGAATATCCGGACCCTTCTGATCCGATTTATCTTAAATCCTCAGAACATAAAAGATTATTGTTTGACTATATCCGTGATCTGGCAACACAGGCGGGGGCGGAAAAACCGGACATATTGGCGCGCGGGCTGCTTTTGTTGAAAGAGGGGGCTATCGTGACGGCCCATTTGCGCCATGATGAAAATCCGGCCAAGGATGCCAAGGCGGCGGCAAAAATTCTTCTGGCCGCCGCCTTGGGCAGTTAACCTGCTTTATCGTGTGATCGTTTTTCGGCCTTCCAGGTCAGGGAGATGAGCAATATGGACATGATACAGGCGCCCACAATCATGGCAAAACCCGCATCCCAGCCAGCACTGTCCACCACGGCACCAATGACCAAGCTGGCAGTAACCGCCCCGCCCACATAGCCGAACAGACCGGTGAACCCGGCGGCGGTTCCGGCGGCTTTTTTCGGCGCGAGATCCAAGGCCTGTACCCCGATTAACATCACCGGGCCATAGATAAAGAAGCCGATGGCAATCAGCATGGCAATATCAACACCCGGATTGCCCGGCGGGTTAAACCAATATATTAAGACGCAAACCATGGTCAGCAGCATATAAATAATGGTGGCCGGGGCGCGGCGGCCCTGAAAGACCCTATCGGAGAGCCAGCCACAGATCAATGTTCCCGGAATGCCAGCCCATTCATACAGGGCATAGGCCCAGCTGCTGTCATCAAAGGAGAAATGTTTGACCTCATTCAGATAGGTCGGTGCCCAGTCAAGAACCCCGTATCTCACCAGATAAACAAAGGCATTGGCGATGGCAATGGCCCAGAGCAGCCTGTTATTCAGTACATGGTCAAAGAAAATTTCCCGAGCGGAAAACTCCGTCTCATGGCTTTCATTATAGTCAAAGGATTTTGGGTAATCATTTTTGTATTTCTCAATAGCGGGCAGGCCTTGCGACAGGGGTGTATCCCGTACCGTCAGGAAGATAAATACCGCAATCCCAAGGGCGAAAAACCCGTGGAAATAGAGGGTCGCGTGCCAGTCTGCAAAAAGCGATACGCCCAGAATGGCCAGAGGCCCCACAAGGCCGCCGCCCACATTATGGGCCACATTCCAGACCGCCATTTTTGTCCCGCGCTCGCCCGGTGCAAACCAGTGAACCATGACCCGGCCACTGGGCGGCCATCCCATGCCCTGAAACCAGCCATTGATCATCAGCAGTACGAACATGACGCTGACCGAGCTGGTGGCAAAGGGGACCATACCCATAAATATCAGGATAGAGGCCGATACCAGCAGGCCGAGGGACATGAAAACGCGGGCGTTGCTGCGGTCTGATACGCTGCCCATGAAAAATTTGGACAGGCCATAAGCGATGGAGACACCGGACAGGGCAAAGCCCAGATCGGTTTTGGAATAGCCCTCTTCTATGAGATAGGGCATGGCGAGGGTGAAATTCTTGCGCACCAGATAATATCCGGCATAGCCGATGAATATGCCGATGAAGACCTGCCATCTCAGACGGTTATAGGTATGATCCACATTTTCGTCATCGACTTGTGTGGTGCTTGTGGCCGGTTTGAGGATGCCTATCATTTAGTGGGGATGCCCTTATTCTTCTCTTTCAGGAAATTTACCGTCAGGTCGGTGAAGTCTGTGAAGACGCCGTCCACGCCAACCTGAAAGAAGAATATATCCAACAGGTCTGCATAGCTTTTGGCATAGGCCGGGATGATTTCTTTCTCCCGCCGGAAAGTATAGGGATGAATTTCCAGCCCGGCATCATGGGCGGCCTTGACCAGCGGGGTGATTTGCAGGGCGCCGGGCGATGATTGGGTTAAGACGAGCATATCCTTGTCCGGACCGATCCCATCGGCAAATTTCGCCAGATCCTTCATGCCTTTCTGGCTGAGGAACGGCATATATTCCTTGGTATATTCAAGCAGTTGCACCAGTTTCAGGTCCATGCCCATTTCAGGCAGCAGATCATCATGGATATGCTTTAATTCCACCGGGTCGAAACATTGTAAATATACCCTGTCGCTTTTGCGGCTATAGCCATAGGCTTTCAGAACCTTTAAGACCGCCCGTGAAATATCCTGTCCTTCTGATTTGTGAAAGGCGGGGCTTTTTATTTCCGGATAGATGCCCACATTGCGGCCTGTTGAAGTGTTCAGCCCCTGAACAAGCTCTATTTCATCTTCAAAAGTATGAATTTTGAAATCGGATTTTCCAAGGGGAAAGCGATTTGGGAAAACCGCAATTTTCTTGCCGTCTTTCCAATGGAATCGTTCGGATACGGAAAGGGTCTGAATTTCCGCCAGGGTGAAGTCTATGACATAATAACGCCCGTCTTTCCGGTGACGATCCGGGAAAATGTCTTTGACGTTTGTGACCGCATCCAGATGATGATCATGGAGAACAATGATCTTTTTATCCCGGGTCATCACCAGATCCTGCTCCAGATAATCAGCCCCCATGGCATAGGCCATGGCCTTGGCTGCCAATGTATGTTCCGGCAGATACCCGCTGGCTCCGCGATGGGCAATGACAATTTTTTTGTGCTGTTTGATCATTGGTTCTTTTCCGTATGACAGGGTTGGGCCGATCAATAAACTGGAAAAAAGGCTGACCAAGAGCAGGCCCAGCCCCTTATGGAATATTTTAACTGGCTTCATAATATGGCTTTCTGAGGCAGGATTAAAAACTTTTAACAACACGCATATAGTAATAGCCGCCGTTATGGCCAAAGGGGGCCGAACGGCGGGAATAGGTAAAGACCCCCGGCGAGGATACAATACCGTCAATTGATCCGGCCCGAGACTGACCAATTTTGTTCATATCCGGAAATATATTGAACAGGTTATTGGCCCCGAGGATTAATCTTACCCGCGCTTTATCAAGGAAATATGACAGTTGCAGGTCCGTGAGCAATTTGGAGCCGAATTTCTGTATATTCTGTCCGGGCCCGGTGGTGGTGTTGCAGGATCCCTCACATACCACATAGGATCCATAGAAATTATTGCGTAACACAAAAGACCATTGTTTATAGCCGTAATCCAATGTGAAATTTATCCGTGACGAAGGCTGCCATTCCTCAATGATTGACCGGTCCTGCGGGCTGAACAGAACCAGACCGTCGACGCCGGGCAAAGGCGAGGCGATGGAGCCATTCTTAATTCGGGTCTCTGTTTTATTGGCGGCCAGTGACAGCATCAACCGATGGCCTGATTTCATGGGGACGTTATAATTCAGGACAAAATCAACGCCCTGCGTTTTGGTATCGGCCATATTGGTAAAAAACTGCCCGTCTGTGGCCCCTGTTGCCGCCGTGACCAACGGGAATTTGTCCCGAATGGGGATGCTGCCGGAGATCGCAATCCGGTCATTAATATCAATCCGGTAATAATCTGCGGTCATGGTCAGGTTATCTGCCAAAGTAGCCACAAAGCCGAGGCTGTAATTGATGGCAGTTTCTTTTTTTAATTCCGGGATACCCAACGTGCGGGCGACCGTACTGTCATTGCGAAAGGTCCCTCTTTCCTGAGCTACAGACTGACCGTTCACTTCGACAAACTGGGTGCTGGTGCTGTTAAAGAATTTTTGTTGCATGGAGGGCGCACGGAAACCGGAGCTTATGGACCCGCGTAGGGCAAAGGTCGGTAAAATCTGATAGCGGGCGGCAAATTTAGCATTTATGCGACTACCGAAATCGCTGTAATCCTCAAAACGTGCCGCCGCATTAAGCAGGAAATTATTTAGTATTTCTATCTCCACATCCGTATATATAGCCAGATTATTACGGCCCTCATCAACGGTATTATCGGGGGAAAATCCCCGGAAAACCTGAAATCCCGGCGCGTAGGGAATGGGGTTTATATCACAACCGGGGCAATTGCGGTTGAGCTGACCACCGTTTTGATAGGAGACCGGTTCACCGGCAACAATTTGATATTTTTCATGTCGCCATTCCGCGCCAAAGGCGATATTGGCTTTTTCATAGGCCTTGGACAGGTCAATATTTACCGTTGTCTGATTAATTTTCAGCGTGCCCGCATTGGCCGAGGTAGGGCTGTCGGCACCGAAAGAGGCATTGAGGGAATTGGCAATCAAAAATTGAAAACTGTTGCCGCCGGTGGTGGCGCTGGCGTCCAACGTCCATCCCCGTCCCATATCCCACTTCACACCGGCCAGAATGGAATGGTCCATTATTCTGGAATTGATCAGGGGGAGAAAACCCTCAGGGTAAAGCTCAATAACCGTTCGACGGACATCATTGGCCCGGCGGTAAAATCCGGCGGATTGATTGTCCCGGTCCGAATAGGTGCCGAACATGTAAAATTCACTATTATCATCAAAAGGCAGGGCCATATTCATGACCAGTGCTTTCTGCCGGGAATCGGAATCGCCAATGCGGAAGTTTTTACGCTCAAAGCTGGCCTCCCGGGGGTCGATAGCAATATTACCTTCGGCACAGGGATTTTGTCCGCCGGTTTCAAATTGCAGACAGCCGGTCAGGCCTGCCCGGTTGGTGTTTTTCTTATCCCGAAATTCAGCGGACAGCGTGAGATGCCCCCGGGACATTAATTTGATGCCGTAACTGCCATTGACGACGAATGTGTCACCGTCCCCCCTATATGTTTGGCCGTAGGAGCTGGATATATCGCCGCCGTCACTCTGATCCTTCAGGATAATATTGATCACGCCTGCGATGGCATCGGACCCATATTGGGCCGAGGCCCCATCGCGCAGGACCTCAATACGTTTGATCGCACCGGGGGGGATAGCGTTCATATCAACGCCGGTAGCCCCGCGCCCCACAGAGGTGTTAACATGAACCAGGGCGCTGGTATGGCGGCGTTTACCGTTAATCAGAACCAGAGTTTGATCGGGTCCAAGGCCGCGCAGGGTCGCCGGCTTTACGGCATCGGTGCCATCGGAAATGCTTGAGCTTGAAAAATTAAAACTGGGGGCAAGGGATTGCAGGATGCGTCCGGTTTCGGTTTCACCGGTGGCCATCATACTGCGGGCGCTGATGGTGTCGACGGGAACGGGGGTTTTTACGGCGGTCCGGCCCTTTGCCCGGCTGCCGATGGAGATAATCTCTTCAAGGTCGGAGGCCGGGTTGTTATCTGCTTCTATTGTGGCTTGAGGGGATAAAATATCATTATTGTCCTGCGGAATCTTATCAGAACGGTCACCTTTGGTCCGAATGGTAACTGTGTTCTCTTCGGAAAATTCATATTCAAAACCCGTGCCGCGTAGCAGCCGCCTTAGCGCCTGCCGGATGGTGTATTTTCCCTTCAGAGCCGGGACGTTTTGCAGGGGTTCTTTTTGGGCCACATAAATAAGTTGAATGCCCGATTGTTTTGAGAATTCAAGCAGGGCGGCGCGCAAAGGCAGGGACTCGATGGTAAAAGAAACGGATCTGGATTGACTTTGAACCAGCCGGGAGGGGTCAAGAGCATAAGAATTTACCGGAAGCAAGGGCGTCAGCACACCACCGCATATGGTCCAGATAACCATATGTTGCCTAACCCTTGACAGACGCGGGCGACTGGCTGACATGCGTTCCTCACGGTTTGCGGTTTTGAAAACCGTCTCGTTATTCAGGCCATTGGTGTGTCGTGCCTGATACTATTTCTCTTTCTTCAATAGTAATATAGCATCATGCCCACTGTCGAGGACTTTTATAGGATAGGCGACGGATAACCCGCGCAACCAATTGTCGATCCCGTCATTCAATACCGTACCAGTAAAGCTGATAAGGTTAAGAGAGGGGTCACCAATGATGATCTCGCGAGAGGAATATCTGTTCACATCCGCAATTACACTGGCCAGCGGCGTATTCACCCGCACCAAAAGGCCTTTTTCCCATGAGGTCGCGGCGTCTACATTTGTTGGCTTTACGTCTGAAATATGCCCATTGTAGTCATAGGAAACGGCTTTGCCTGCTGAAACCCTCGGCAGGGCGGCAGTTGTTAATATATTTTCATTGGACAGCAATGGGTTAACCTCGACAATACCCTCAAGCACGGTTACCGTTACATCCTGACTGTTTGAATGGATATTGAATTTCGTACCCACAGCCGTCACGGTTCCCTTGCCGACCTGTACCACAAAGGGACGTGTTTTGTTTTTGGCAACGTTAAAGACGGCTTCGCCACGAACCAATGTGATATTACGTTGTTCGTCCGTATAATTTACATTGACGATAGACCGTGCCCCAAGGGTAATTTTGGACCCGTCCTCAAGCTCTATGTTTTTATGTTCGGACCGTGCGGTCTGGTATGTTGTCGCTGCGACTGGGCTTGATATATTCTGTTGAACGAAGAAACCAATGGACAGAGCGATCATTATTGCGGCTGCAATGGGCATGACGCGGCGCATAAGTGTGGTTGTACGACTATTCTTTTCAGGCCATGGCGGGTTTTTGATATTATCCAGTTCTTCCCAGCATCTCTCTGCATTGGCGAAGGCGTTTGCATTGGTATCATTATTGGCAAGCCATTTCTGCCAAGCCAGATATGCTGATTCCGGCAGGTCATCATCCCGAAGTTTTATGAACCACGTGGCGGCTTCGCCCGTTGGATCATCTGCCAGTTCTATATTTTTTTTATTTGTCATTTTATTATTCTGTATCTTTAGTGCTAAATCTACTTATTCATTTCATGTATGCAAAAGGCAAGGCCCCGCGCTATATATTTCCTGACTGAACTTACGGAAAGGCCCATTTTTTCGGCTATTTCCATATGTCCCAAATTCTTGAATTTATACAACATAAAGGCCTCACGGCATTTAGGCGGTAAATCTTCCAGCACCTCCTTCAGTGCGGAAATCTTTTGCCGGGCGTTCAAAGTACGTTCCGGCGTAATTTCGTCAACATCCCCCAGCAGAAATTTGCTGCTGGCGAAATTTTTGGCCTGGCGGGCCCTTTGCCGTTGCAGGTCAATGGATATATTCGTTGCTGTCCGGAACAAAAACGACTGAAAGCAATCAATATCTTTCAGGTTTTCACGCCGAATCAGGCGAATATAAGCCTCCTGCGCAACCTCAACGGCATCCTGTCTGCTGCGCAGTCTGATGGTAAGATAACGTACAAGGGTCTCATTATAGTCCTGATACAGCGCTGTGATTTCTTTGTGGTGATCACCGTCAGCTGTATTCCCCTGCCTTGAAGAATCGTCCCGGGGGGATAATTTTTCATTTTTGGTTCTGACTAATCTGAGCCGTTGTTTGACGTTCATACTACCCTCTTAAAGACATTAAGACGAATAAACATTAAAAAAGTGGAAAAAACAAACAAAAACATTGTGGGAATTTATGACTATGCGGCTTAATTAGAAGATTATAACATTTATTTATTATTTATTAATTATTTCTTCCACATTCCTTCACCCCCGTCGTCTTTACCGGAAAGTGGCCATTTTCTTGGGTGGCGTCTTTTTTTCAAATAATAGAAAATTAATTATTACACCTCTTTAAGGGAGAAATGAATGTCTCATAGCAAAATATTTATAAACCCGCTGGGAAAGATCATGGCGACAACCGCCCTGTGTTCCACAGCGTTAATGGCGATGGCTATCACGCCCGTTATGGCCGCAGAAGATGACGTTGTAATGGAAGAAGTGGTAACACTTGGGTCCAGAAGTAACAAGCCACGCTC
This sequence comes from Alphaproteobacteria bacterium, assembly GCA_013152755.1. Taxonomy (GTDB): domain Bacteria; phylum Pseudomonadota; class Alphaproteobacteria; order Sphingomonadales; family Emcibacteraceae; genus Paremcibacter. Next base: position 8,832 of record JAADFR010000106.1, on the reverse strand, counting down.
AGCCACCGATTCACCTGTACCTGTTGATGTGATTTCCGCTGAACAGTTTAATGCAGGTGGTAACACAGTTGATATTACCGACAGTCTGAAATCTTTGGTGCCATCCTTTACGGCGACACCAGCCACTGGTGACGGTAGTGCCTTTGTGCGTCCGACCTCCATGCGTGGTATGGCGCCTGACCAGACATTGATTTTGGTAAACGGCAAACGTCGTCACCGTTCTGCTTTGGTGCAATTCTTTGCTCCGGCGGCCGGTAACGGTGCCCAGGGTGTTGATATTGGCATGATTCCGGGTATTGCCCTGAAGCGCGTTGAAGTATTGCGTGATGGTGCTGCTGCCCAGTACGGGGCTGATGCCATTGCCGGTGTGATCAACTTTGAAATGAAAGATGCATCCGAAGGCGGTTCTGTTGTTGCCCAGTATGGTCAATTCTATCAAAATGAAGAAAGCTATAAAATTGCGGCCAATGCCGGCTTTGGTCTTGGTGAAAATGGTTTTGTCAATATCAGTGCTGAATATGTTGACAATCAGGCCCTGTCACGGGGTATTCAACGCCCAGTTGCTCAGGCATTGATTGATTCCGGCGTACAGGGTGTTGGCGAAGACAGCCCGTTTGGTGATGCGCCATTCGTTCAGACATGGGGCCGGCCTCAAACATCGGGGGCGCGTTTCTTTGTTAATTCCGGTGTTGAAGTAAGTGAAAATGCCGAGATTTATTTCCATGGTAACTATGCGGAAACAGATGGTCGTTATCGTTTCTTCTATCGTAACCCAACCCATTCCACAATTGTGGCGTTGAAAAATGATTTTGGTGTTGATCCGGGCTTTTTGCCAGCGGGCTTTACCCCGTTCCTTGATGGTGCCCAGACAGACATTAGTATGGTTGGTGGTGTGAAGGGTGCCTTTGACAATGAAATGACGTATGATTTCAGTGTTGGATACGGTAAAAACTCACTGGATTATTTCCTCAACAACACGCTTAATGGTCAATTGGACCCTCAAGGCGGCGCACCACAGCGGAATTTTGATGTGGGCGGGTATGAACAAAAGGAAATCAATCTGAATGCTGATTTCTCTTATCCAATGTCAGATACTCTTAATCTGGCCTTTGGTGGTGAATGGCGAGAAGAAACCTTCTCTACTAAAATAGGTGAGCCTAATTCCAGAGTTGGAAGCGGGTCCAGTGGTTTTGCCGGCATTAATCAGGACGGATCATTCTCCCGTAACAACTATGCGGTTTATGTGGATATTGAACATGACATCAGTGATGACTTTCTGTTGCAATATGCGGGTCGTTATGAAAACTTTTCTGATTTTGGCGGCACAATCAATGGCAAGTTGGCTGCCCGTTATACGGTTTCCGATGCCTTGACATTACGTGGTGCCATTTCAACGGGTTTCCATGCGCCAACACCGGGTCAGTCCAATATTACGTCAACCATCACAACTTTTGATGGTCCCGGCGGCGGACAGGTTGAAGAAGGCCTGATTGCCCCGAACAACCCTGTTGCCATCGCCAATGGTGCGAAGCCTTTGACGGAAGAAAAATCTGTTAACTTCAGTGTTGGTTTCTCTAGCAGCTTTGGTGAGAGTACAACGTTGACGGTTGATTTCTACCGTATTGAAGTGAATGACCGGATTTACCGGATTGGTAACCTGGCGCCTTCCCCAGGGGTATCCATTTCCTACTATACCAACGCATTGGATACGGTATCTCAAGGGGTTGATGTTGTTCTGACATCAAATTTCGAATGGGGTAATTCAGAGACTAATACTGATTTCTCCTTCGCCTTCAATTACAATGACTTTCAGGCAAAAAGTAAAGATGCCGGTGTTGTGAATGATGCGACCATCGAAGATATTGAAAATAACTATCCGAGCACACGTTTTGTCGTAACAGCTAACACCTTCTTTGGTGAAAACTGGAACTTCATGGCGCGGGCCAATTACTATGGCACGCATTATGATGAGCGCGGAACCATTGGCGCGGCGGTTGAACCTTCTGCCCAAATCGGTGCGACGGTCTATTTTGATGTTGAACTGGGCTATCAGATCACGGAAAACTTCAAACTTGCCGCCGGTGCGGTCAATGTGTTTGACAGTTTTGTTGATAAGATCGGCCCACCCAATGCAAACCGTCTAAGTGTTGGCCTGCAATACCCACGCCGGTCTGCAGCCAACTATGAAGGTGGCTCATGGTATCTTAAAGGTACCTTCACCTTCTAAACTATTCTGCCAAACTTAACCCTCTAACCATGAGGGAATGAAGGCTGATTGGATTATTCCGGTCAGCCTTTTTTTTATGAAAATAGATTTTTAATATCATCAACCGTTGCAACCGGGCGGCTTTCTGCGGCGGCAGTGTCCGCACAGAATTTGATCATTTCGGCATTATTAAGAAGCGGTTCGCCTTCTTTTCGCCAGATGTTATTTTCAAAGCCGACCCGGATGTGGCCGCCATTTTGCGCGGCATGGATAACGGCATCCGCTTCATTGACCCCAAAGCCGCAGACCGCCCACGGGAAGGGCGCTTGCCGGGTACGAATTTTTAACTGATCCACATCTTTTTCCGGGGTGTCATTGCGGTAACTGCCCAGCACAAAAAGTGTGAAGGGGTGGTTGTTATCAAAAATTCCGCGCGCGCGGTAATCGTCAAAACGCTGATAATCCGCTTCATCATAGAGGATATATTGCGGAAAAATATTCTCCCGCGTCATCCATTTGGCAAAATCGGCCATATCACTGACCTCATCCTCACCGGGGCAAAGCTCGCGTAGGGCGAGGGAGACGGCTTCGGGCTTTAATTCCCGGACCATAGCCACCTGTTCCTGCCGGGAATAACGGCCCACGGCCTCCGAGGTAGCCTGTATGATGATTTTATCCCCAACCGCATCCCGAATGGCGGCAATGGCGGCCCGGTAACGGCCCACATTCAGGGAATGCGCACCCTCATCATCCCGCACATGCAGGTGAATGATGCTGGCCCCGGCCTCAATGATTTCTTCGGCGCATCTCGCCAGTTCACCGGGGCTAAGCGGGATATTCGCGTGATCTGATTTTTGCCGCCGCGCCCCGTTGGGGGCCGACATGATGATGAAAGGCTCAGACATCAAGAACCTCATCAAACATGGCGCGCAGTTTTTCAATCAATTGATCAATATGATCGGGCTGCGTGATGAAGGGCGGTGCCAGCAAAATATGACTGCCCAGATTATCCTGATAGGATCCACCGCCGGGATAGCAGATCAGCCCCTGCTTCATGGTGGCCTGCTTCAGGCGTTTTGTAATTTTCAGGTCATCAGGGAAGGGTGCCTTCGTCTGTTTGTCGGCGACGATTTCAATGCCCCGGAACAGGCCCCGGCCCCGAATATCACCAACATATGGATGGTCGCCAAAGGCGTCTTCCAAGGCCGCTTGCAGATAGTCGCCCTGCTTTTGCACATTGTCCAGCAGATTTTCCTGATCAATCACATTCAGGACCGCCAGCCCGGCGGCACAGGCGCTGGCATGACCCACATAGGTATGGCCGTGGTCAAATCCCTTGCCGCTGGTCACAAAAGTCTCATGGATATGGGCGCGGGTAAGGGTGGCAGCAAGGGGCTGATAGCCGCCCGCAATGCCCTTAGCCAGGGTGACAATGTCCGGCAGGAAATTCTCCTGTTCATGGGCAAAGAAGGTGCCGGTGCGCCCCGTGCCGCACATGATCTCATCGGAAATCAGCAATATGTCATGGGCATCGCATATTTCGCGGATGCGCCTGAAATAACCGGGGGCGGCAGAAACCACGCCCAATGACGCGCCGACCACAGGTTCGGCTATGAAGGCGGCTATGGTGTCTGCCCCTTCTTGCAGGATCATATCCTCCAGCATATTAGCTGCCCGCAGACCATAATCCTCGGCACTTTCACCGGGCCGTTGATTGCGGTAGGCATAACAGGGATCAATGCGCGGCCAGTCTATCAGAATATCGCCCATGACTCGCCGCCGGGGCAGGTTGCCGCTGATGGACAACGCGCCGTAAGTATTGCCGTGATAGCTGTGATGGCGGCTGATAATTTTTTTCTTTGTGGGCTGATCTTTTGTGCGCCAATATTGCCACGCCAGTTTAAAGGCGGTTTCATTGGCTTCCGAGCCGCCGGAGGTGAAATAAATCTTTGCCCCGTCTTCACTAAATTTGCCGGTAATTTTATCGGCCAGCAGTTCCTGCGGCTCATTGGAGAAAAAGGCCGTATGGGCAAAGCTCATGGTTTGTATCTGATCACAGAGGGCAGCCACCACTTGCGGATGTTGATGGCCAACGCAGGAAACTGCCGCCCCGCCGCTCATATCCAGATATTGTTTGTTCTCCTGATCATAAATATACATGCCCTCAGCGCGCACAGCCAAGGGATAGGTTGCCGTTACACCCCGATAAAATACCGCCGTCATAGCAGAAATCCTTCTTGAAAATTCAATGTTAGAATCGATTAAAAAAGCGATATTGGGCCTAGTTTCACAGGCTGTCAAAGGCTTTTCAGGGTTAATTTAACGCCATGAATTTTGTCTCTAAATATAGAAAGCTTAACAAAAGGTTAATTTTATGCAACAATCTTGAATATTCCAGTATGTCGATGATTTAATTAAAATAATTTCAGAAGACTGAAGGTGTATTTTATGGGGAAATGGTTTGAGCCGATTTTGAAATGGCAAATTTGGGCCTTGCCTGCTGGTATGTCTATTCTGCTGATTTTACTGGCACAATATAGTTTTCTTACTTTTCACACAGTTGCCGAACTTTTTACCATCACAATTGCCTTTGCCATGTTTTCTCTTGCATGGGCCACTTATGATTTCTCAAAAAATATGTTCTTGCTTGTTATAGCCAGTGGTTATCTGTGGATAGGGGCCCTCGATTTTCTGCATATGTTAACCTACAAGGGGATGAATCTTTTTATATATGATGAAGGGAATACAGCCGTCCAATTCTGGTTGGCCGCACGATATTTAGAAGCTCTCTTGCTGTTATCGGCACCCTTGCTTGCGCAACGATCAATAGACAAATATATTCTTGTCATGGCCTTTGGGGCGATTGCGATATGTTTGTCAATTATGGTTTTATTGGGTTATTTCCCCGTCAGTTTTGTTGATGGAATTGGGTTAAGCCCTTTTAAAATATATAGCGAGTATATCATAAATGGAATATTTGCCCTGTCATTGACAAGCATATATTATTTTGGCCGGGATATTTCGCGAGAAGATAAAATACTTATTGCAACGGCTATTCTGCTGACAATGTGCGCAGAAATATCATTTACTTTTTATATTGATATTCAGGATATTTCCAATTTAGTCGGGCATATTTTCAAGCTTTTTTCATTCTGGTTGATCTTTCATGCGATTATTCTTTCAAACTTGCAAAAGCCTTATGATGATTTGAATAAAAACCGGAAAAGCATGCAGGCGGCCTTGGCCAGCGCAGAAAAGGCCAATGCGGCGAAATCAGCATTTCTGGCCAATATGAGCCATGATCTTCGTACCCCGCTGAATGCTATAATAGGCTTCAGCGATATGATGCGGACGAATGCCTTCGGGCCGCTTGGAAGTCCCCATTACAGGGAATATGCCAATGACATATATGATAGCGGCGTTCTGCTGATCAGCCTTATTGATGATATATTGGATATTTCAAGAATTGAGGCAGGGAAATATGATCTGATGGATGAGGCTCTGGATGTTTCAGAGTTGATTAACCTCAGTCGAAAATTATTATCCAAAATGGCTGAGGATAAAGATCAAAAGATTTCTGTAAGTTGTCCGCCGCAAAAACCTTATATATTTGGGGATAAGAAAATTCTAATCCAGCTCTTTAATAACATCCTTTCAAATGCCATTAAATATACCCAGAAGCAGGGTGCGATAGAAGTTCATGTTACTGTTGATGATGATAACTGTATTGTTATCACGATTTCAGATACGGGGGCCGGCATGACAAGTAATGAAATCAACCGGGCGTTAAAACCCTTTGAACAGTTGGAAAGTGCTTTTGTCAGCAAACATCATGGTACTGGTCTTGGTTTATATCTTTGTGTGAAATTTATGGAAATGCTGGGCGGTGTGCTTGTGCTTAAAAGCAAGGCAGGTAAGGGCACCTCGGTTACGCTTCATTTTCCGCCGGAACGTACGGTCCGATCATAAGCTACAACCAGCGCCGCACCTTTGCCTTATAGGCAGTAAATTCATCGCCGAAAGCGTTCGCCATACGCCCTTCTTCATAGGGAATGAAATACCAGTTGGCGACAACAAAATAAATTACAGGAAAGACAAAGCTCAAGGCGGTGGCATAGATTATTGCAACGCCAAACAGAACAAGTAGCATCCCTAGATACATGGGATTACGCGAGAAGCTGAAAGGCCCTTTCGTCACGATGTTATCCGGGTCATTATAGGGCATGATATTGGTTTCATGCTGGCGAAACAGGCGCGCACCCCAAAAGGGCAGGAAAATACCGAGGGCTATGAGAAAATAACCGGTAAGTTTTAATGGCCCTGTAAAAAGCGCTTGCCCCGCAACATCAAGGTAATTGATGGCCACCATGGCAATCAGGCATAGGGCAAGGACGATGGGGGGCAGTATAATCTTACGCAATTTGGAATCTCCTTTTGTGTCTTTATACAACCATATTTCTTAAGGACATTCGCCAGCGGTTGCAACTGCTTTTCATTTTGGCACCTGAGACCTGTACCCTTTTGCCTGTTTCGAGAGCTCGCATGAAGGATTAAATCACAGAAGGTCTGCTGTATCATAGCGAACAGTCACGCAATTCTCCGCAGTATATAATGCGCATGCCTTACGCCGTAGACAAGCCCCCGTCAAAGGCCAGAGCCTGGCCCGTGGTAAAGCTGTTCTGATCACTGCAGAGCCACATCATGCCGCTGACGATTTCCTGAGGGGTGCCCATGCGGCCCATGGGGATGCTGCCGGCAATATCCTGTTCGCGCTTTGCTCCCTTGTCCCCCTGAAGAACCGCATCCACCATGGGCGTATGGCAGGAGGCTGGGCAGATGGCGTTGATGCGGATATTCTTGCGGGCATATTCAAGGGCCGCTGATTTGGTCAGGCCGACAACCGCATGTTTGCTGGCGGCATAGGCGGCAAGGAAAGGCGCGCCGATCAATCCGGCGACAGAGGCCACATTGACGATGATGCCGCTGCCCTGTGCCATCATCTGGTTTAACTCCTGCTGCATGCAGAGGAAAACCCCCTTTACGTTGACCGCCATGATCAGGTCAAAATCCTTTTGGCTGATATGTTCAATACGGGTCAGTTCGCTGGCAACCCCGGCATTATTGATGGCAATATCCAATGCGCTGAAATGGTCAATGCCCGATTTTACCATTTGCGCCACATCGTCAGGATTGCTCACATCACAACCCACGGCTATGGCCCGGTCATCCCCAAGGTTCAGCATAGACATGGTTTCATCCAGCCCGGCGCTATTCACATCGGACAGGACCAGCTTTGCCCCGGCCCCGGCAAATTCAAGGGCGGCGGTGCGGCCAAAACCGGACCCGGCCCCGGTGATCTGAACGACTTTATCTTTAAATGTAATTTCCATGAAAATATCCTTAAATCTTTTGATAGTCCTGTAAAATGGCAATAGCTTTTTCGGCCAGCGGGCGGGTCAGACGGCCGACTTGCGCGGCCCGTTCATTAGAGGCATTGCCGTCAAGGCTGCGTTTCATCACCCCTTGCACAATGGCAGCGAGCCGGAAAAAGCTAAAGGCCAGATAAAAAGGCCAATGGTCAATGGTTTTCCAGCCCATGCGGGTGGCATATTCCTGAATATACGCTTCTTCCGTCGGAATGCCGAGGGCCGTGCGGTCCAACCCGTCCAGCCCTTTGACAATGGAGCTGTGGGGCATGCGCCACTGCATACATTGATAGGCCAGATCGGCCAGCGGATGACCAAGGGTGGACAGCTGACAGCTCCCAATCCACAACGGCAATAATTTCGGGCTTCTCAGGATGAAAGATAAAATTATCCAGCCGGAAGTCGCCGTGAATCAAGCTGACCCGGCCATCATCGGGCGGAATATTGTCCCCAACCCACGCCATAAGCTGTTCCATAGGCGCAATATGTTCGGTCTCGGACGCCTTATATTGGGTGGTCCAGCGGCCAATCTGACGCGCGTAATAGTTTCCGGGCTTGCCGAAATCACCAAGGCCTTGTTTGACAAGGTCCACCGAATGAATGGCGCTCAGCACCCGGTTCATTTCATGATAGAGGGCGGTGCGACCCTCCTTGGTCATGTCGGGCAGGGACGGGTCCCAGAAAATACGGCCTTCCCGATAATCCATCACATAGAACCAGCTGCCTATAATGGCCTCGTCCTGGCACAGATGGTGGGGCGTTGCCACGGGAACATCGGTGCCCAAAAGGGCTTTGGTGACCGCATATTCCCGGTCAACCGCATGGGCGGATTTCAGCAGCTTGCCCGGTGGTTTGCTGCGCAGGACATATTTGCCCGATGCGGCGGTGATCAAATAGGTCGGGTTCGATTGCCCGCCGGGAAATTTCTTTAAGGTCAACGGCCCTTTAAAACCGTCAATTTGCTCTTCCAGATAGAGGCTGAGTTTTTGTTCATCTATCATATCAATAGGACTTTACCATATGGCCCCCGTCCACCACAAGGGTCGTGCCATTGATGAAGGAGGAGGCCTCACTGGCCAGCAAAAGCAACGGCCCGTCCAGCTCATCAAGCTGTCCCAGGCGGCGGATGGGAATGGTGCGGATATAGGCCTTGCCCCGGTCCGTATCGAAGAAATCCGCATTCATCTCGGTCTTGAAATA
>JAADFR010000105.1 GCA_013152755.1 Alphaproteobacteria bacterium | reverse complement strand
GCGACCGTATCCTGATGGCGCAGGCAGGCAATGGCCAGCCCCGCATTGGTGATTTGATGGGGACCATGCAAATTGGGGCGGGGCAGGCTGAGACTTCCCCTGCTATCCTGATAGGTAAACCCGTCTGCTGTTTTATGCACTGACCAGTCATCGACGATTGTTGCCCCCACTTCCCGGCCGTGATCCACGATGGCCTTTTTTGCGGCGGTGGCCTGCGGAGCTAGAATGAGGGGAACGCCGTTTTTGGCGATGCCTGCCTTTTCATGGGCGATACCAGCCAGTTCCGTGCCGAGGAATTGTTGATGGTCGATGGAGACCGGAGTGATTACCGTGCTGAGGGGCTTGGCCACCACATTGGTGGCATCCAGCCGCCCGCCAAGGCCCACTTCCATGAGCAGAATATCCGCAGGACTTTGGGCAAAAGCCATCAGGGCAACGGCGGTGGTGATCTCAAAATAGGTGATCGGCGTATCGCCATTGATTTTCTCACAGGCGATGAGATTGTCCAGCAGGCGGCCCTCATCAATGATTTTGCCGGCCAGCCGGATGCGTTCGGCAAAGCGGACCAGATGGGGCGAGCTATAGACATGAACCCGCAGCTTTGCAGCCTCCAATATGGCGCGCAGGTAGGCCACCGTGGAGCCTTTGCCATTGGTGCCCGCCACATGAATAACGGGCGGTAATTTATCTTCGGGATGGCCCAACCTTTCCAGCAACCGTTCCATGCGACCCAGACTCAGGTCGATCTTCTTGGGATGGAGCCGCTGTAGCCGCGCCAGTACCCTGTCAGATGTGGTGGTCATTCAGGCCGCTTTGGCTTGCTTGCAGAGCAGGCCCAGAAGCTGGATCAGCTTGCCCCGCATCTCATGGCGGTGAGTGATCATGTCAACCATGCCATGCTCGAACAGATATTCGGATTTCTGAAAGCCCTCGGGCAGTTCTTCGCGGATGGTGTCTTTGATCACCCGTGGTCCGGCAAAACAGATCAGCGCATTTGGCTCGGCTATCTGCACATCCCCTAACATGGCATAGGAGGCGGTAACGCCGCCCGTGGTCGGGTCGGTGAGGACGACGATATAAGGCAGGCCCGCATCCTTGACCATTTCAACGGCTACCGTGGTCCGGGGCATTTGCATCAGGGACAGGATACCTTCCTGCATCCGCGCGCCGCCAGCGGCAGTAAACAGCACCAGAGGCACTTTTTTCGAGACCGCATGTTCCGCCGCCGCAATAATTCCATTACCCACACCCATGCCCATGGAACCGCCCATGAACAGGAAATTCTGGACCGCGATAACCGCGTTTATATTGCCCATCTGGCCGTAAGCCACGGCGATGGCGTCATCATAATCGCAATTGGCGCGTGCGGCCTTCAGCCGATCGGTATATTTCTTCTGATCCCTGAATTTCAGGGGGTCGCTGTTGGGTTTGGGCAGGTCGATGAGGGCATATTTCCCGTCATTGAACAGGTGCTTGAACCGGGTTTCCGGTCCGATGCGCCCATGAAAGCCACAGCTCTGACAGACAGATTGAATTTCCAGATAGTCTTTCAGATATAGCAGTTGGCCGCAACCTTTGCATTTATGCCACAGGTTATCCGGTGTTTCTTTTTTCTTTTCAAGAACCGCCTGAATTTTCGGACGGACGAAATTGGTTATCCAGTTCATTCTGCACCCACACTCCGGCTAAGGCTTTTAACAAAGTCAAGGACTCTACTGGTAAGTTCAGGATTTGCAAGCCCTTCTTGGTCTATATTAGACTGAATAATGTTAACAATTGCCGAACCGACCACCACCGCATCGGCAAATTTGGCGAAATTCTGCGCATTTTCAGGGGTTTTAATGCCAAAGCCCACCGCAACCGGCAGATCGGTCTGTTGACGGATCATGTCCACCGCCGCCTTCACCGGGCCCAGGTCCGGGGCCGCCGTACCGGTGATTCCCGTGATAGAAACATAATAGAGAAAACCCGATGCATTCCGTAAAATATGGTCAAGCCGCGCGGGGTCTGTGGTGGGGGTTGCCAGATGGATACAGCCCATGCCCGCCGCTTTGGCCGGGAGGGCAAGTTCATTATCTTCTTCCGGCGGCAGGTCAACAATGATCAGCCCGTCCACCCCGGCCTCCAGCGCATCGGCGAGGAAGGCACCCACCCCGTAAATATAGATCGGATTATAATAGCCCATCAGGATGATAGGGGTTGTCTTATCCTGAACCCTGAAATCGCGGACCATTTTCAGGGTTTTTCGTACCGTCATACCGCCTGCGAGCGCCCGGATGCTGGCGGCCTGTATGGCGGGGCCATCGGCCATGGGGTCGGAAAAGGGCATGCCCAGCTCGATAATATCCGCCCCGGCGGCGGGCAGGCCGCGCAAGATATTAAGGGCGGTGTCATAATCCGGATCCCCCGCCGTGGTGAAGGTGATCAAGGCCGACCGCCCTTGGGCTTTCAGGTCGGCAAATCTTTTTTCTATGCGTTCAAGTCCCATGTTAAATCTCCGCCCCGAGGGCCGTGGCCACGGTGAAAATATCTTTGTCCCCCCGGCCACTGAGATTCATGACCATGATATGGTCCTTGGGCAGGGTCGGGGCCAGCTTCATCACCCAGGCGATGGCATGGGCGCTTTCCAGGGCCGGAATAATGCCTTCAAGCTCCGTACAGAGTTGAAAAGCCTTCAGGGCTTCCTGATCGGTTATGGGGACATATTTCACCCGGCCCGTTTCATGGAGCCAGCTATGCTCCGGCCCGATGCCTGGATAATCCAGTCCGGCAGAAATGGAATGGGCTTCTTCAATCTGTCCGTCCTCATCCATAAGAAGATAGGTGCGGTTGCCGTGGAGAACCCCCGGCTTGCCCCCGGAGAGCGAGGCGGCATGCTTGTCCGTGTCAAGGCCAAGCCCGGCGGCCTCAACCCCGTATATATCAATGTCTTCGTCCAGAAATTCATGGAACAGGCCGATGGCGTTGGACCCGCCGCCGACGCAAGCGACCAGACTGTCGGGCAGGCGGCCTTCTTTCAGTAAAATCTGTTCCCGGGTTTCTGTGCCGATGATGCTCTGAAAGTCGCGCACCAGTTCCGGATAGGGGTGCGGTCCGGCGGCGGTGCCGATGATATAGAAGGTATCCTCCACATGAGCCACCCAGTCGCGCATGGCCTCATTCATGGCATCTTTCAGGCTTTGGGAGCCACAGGTGACGGGGATGACCTCGGCCCCCAGCAATTTCATCCGGAACACATTGGGCTTTTGCCGTTCAATGTCCTTTTCGCCCATATAGACCACGCATTTCATGCCAAAACGGGCGCAAACGGTGGCGGTGGCGACCCCATGTTGTCCGGCTCCGGTTTCGGCGATGATGCGCGTCTTGCCCATGCGCCGGGCCAACAGGATTTGACCAACACAATTGTTGATCTTATGGGCGCCGGTATGGTTAAGCTCCTCGCGCTTGAAATAAATTTTGGCCCCGCCCAGATGTTTGGTGAAGCGTTCGGCGTAATAGAGCGGGCTGGGCCGTCCGACAAATTCCGAGAGCAAACCGTCAAATTCCGCTTTGAAAGCCGGATCATTCTTGGCGGTTTTATAGGCGTCCTCCAGTTCCAATATGAGCGGCATGAGGGTTTCGGCGACAAAACGTCCGCCGAAAATACCGAATCGCCCGTCATTATCCGGGCCGGACCGATATGTATTTTTTGTCATAGGTTGTTCACTTTGCTCATAAAGGCTTTTATTTTGGCACTGTCTTTCAGGCCGGGGCGGCTTTCAACGCCGCTGGAGACATCAATCATTTGCGCGCCGCTGGTGGCGATAGCTTCGGCTATATTATCCATATTAAGACCGCCGGACAACATCCATGGCAGGTTTATTTCCGCCGCCTGAATGATTCTCCAGTCAAAGGCGCGGCCATTGCCGCCGGGCAGGGCATCTGTCAGGTCCGTGGGGGCCTTGGCATCAAAAAGCAGCATATCGGCGCAGCTTTCATAGGCGCGGGCCCCGGCCATATCATCAGGCGCGGACAGCGCGATAGCCTTCATCACGGGCCGCTTGAAACGGGCTTTGATCTCTTGAACACGGGCAGGGCTTTCCGACCCGTGCAGCTGCAACAGATCGAGGGGAGCCACGGCCAATATGCGGTCAAGCTGTTCATCTTCCGGGTTGACAAAAACCCCGGTTTTGATCACGGACGGCGGAATATCCCTGCAAAGCTCCGCCACCTGTTCGGGGCTGATGTTGCGCGGTGATTTGGCAAAAAAGACAAATCCCACATGGCTGGCTCCGGCGTCCACGGCGGCCTTTACGGTTTCCGG
>JAADFR010000104.1:40997-41855 GCA_013152755.1 Alphaproteobacteria bacterium | reverse complement strand
CCAAGGAATCCCGGACCGGAAACCACGTTTGTTTGTTAGGTTTGGGCAATATTGGGCAGGAAGTGGCGCATAGTCTAACGGCGCAGAATTTCAAGGTAAGTGGTTGGAGCCAAAACCCTAAAAACATTGAAAATGTCACCAGTTTTCAGGGTGACGATGAATTGGCAGAGGCCATAAGTGATACCGACTATATCGTCTGTCTGTTGCCGCTGACGCCGCAAACGGAAAATATTCTGGATAAGACATTCTTCGCAAGGGCGAAAAAAGGGGCCTACCTGATCAATGTGGGGCGCGGCGGCCATTTGAACGAAGACGATCTGTTGGACGCCATTTACAATGAGCAAATCAGCGGGGCCTGCCTGGATGTGTTCAGGACGGAGCCTCTACCCGATGGTCATCCCTTCTGGCGGCATCCCAAGATATATATCACCCCCCATAGTGCCAGCCTGACCAATATCGAACAGGCCGCACTGCAACTGATTGAAAACCACCGTAAAATGCAGAATAATCACCCCCTGAGCAACCAAGTGGACCGCACACAGGGATATTAGTTGCATAGGGCAAATCAAACTGTTAGTTTGCGCGCGAAATAGAATGTTCTTTAAAAGGTTTGAAAATGAAGATTGATGGTAACAATATACGTCCCGGTAATGTCATTGAACATCAAGGTGGGCTTTGGGTTGCCGTCAAGACCCAGCATACCCAGCCGGGCAAAGGCGGTGCTTACCTACAGGTGGAATTGAAAAACCTGCGCGATGGCCGCAAGCTTAATGAACGGTTCCGCTCTTCTGCAAAAGTGGAGCAAGTTCGCCTGGAACAGAAGAACCATTCCTATCTGTTTGAAAATGCTGGCATGTA
>JAADFR010000104.1:7898-40950 GCA_013152755.1 Alphaproteobacteria bacterium | reverse complement strand
CTGACCTTGTTGGTGAACAGGCGGCCTTCCTGCAGGACGGTATGGAAGTGGTTATTGAATCCTATGATGACAGCCCCCTTAGCGTTACTCTGCCGCAAAATGTGACCCTCGAAGTGGTTGAAACTGAACCGGTTGTCAAAGGACAAACCGCGACCTCCTCCAACAAGCCCGCCATCATGGATAATGACAGCCGGGTGATGGTGCCGCCTTTTGTCGGCGTCGGGGATCGCATCGTGGTAAATGTTGCTGAAAGTACTTATGTTGAACGCGCCAAATAGCGCCAATAGAATTTTTTTGAAGGACTACGTCAAATGGCTTTAAAATCAGCCGTCATTAATGTCATGGAAATGGCCGCCCAGAAAGCTGGCCGCAAATTAAACCGCGATTTCAACGAGGTCGAAAAGCTTCAGGTATCCCGCAAGGGCCCTGCTGATTTCGTCTCCTCCGCCGACCTGAAAGCCGAAAAAATCATCAAGGAAGAGCTGTTCCGTGCCCGGCCCAATATTGCGTTTCTTCTGGAAGAAGAAGGGGAGATAAATCTGGGGGACGGTAGTGGCCGCTGGATCGTGGACCCGCTGGACGGCACGACAAACTTCCTCCACGGCATACCTCACTTTTGTATTTCCATCGCATTGGAACAAAAGGGCGAAATTACCGCCTGTGTTATCTATAACCCCATTACGGATGATACATATTGGGCGGAAAAAGGTCGCGGGGCATTTCTGAATGAAATGAAAATTCGGGTTTCCGCCCGCCGCAATATGATAGACAGCCTGCTGGCCACCGGCATTCCCTTTCACGGCACGCCAGGCCATAAAGAGTTCATCCACAGCCTCAGCACCATCATGGGTGAAGTCTCCGGCGTGCGCCGTTTTGGCTCCGCTGCCCTTGATCTTGCCTATGTTGCCGCCGGACGGTATGAAGGCTTCTGGGAAAAGAACCTGAATAAATGGGACATCGCCGCCGGGATCCTACTGGTCCGGGAAGCAGGCGGCAGCGTCACCACCTTTGACGGCAAAGACAAAGCCTATGAAACCGGCGAAATTCTGGCGACCAACAATGTCATTCACGGCCCCCTGTCCCGCCTTCTGGCCAAGGCCCGCAAAGCTGCCAAGGCCGATAACAAGGAGTCCTGAGCCATACTTTCCATGACCTCCGCATTATGGTTAAGCCTTATCGCCGCCGCACCAGATGCCGGGGGCACGGCAAATGCGGAAGCGCTGAACGAAAAGATTTTCTTACAGGCCCGCGAAGTGACCGAGATCAGCCCTTTAAGGCTTCGGTTTTTAAAGGGTGAAGTTCAACTGACGGACAACAACCGGGAAATGATCCGCCAGTGGGCTGAAAAGGTCGCCAAATTCAATATCCCGGTTTATATCCACAGTTATGCCTCTGCCCCCACAGGCATACGTAATTTAACGCCGGAAGCCGCCAGACATGAAGCCGTGCGTATCGCCTTTAACAGGGGCTTAATGGCAAAAAACTTCCTTGAACAGAGCGGCATCAGGCACAATAGATTGATATTGAAATCAATCGGCCCGCAAGATAACCATGAAAACGACAGCATTACCATCACAAGCCGCCGGGATTGACTGACAAATGACCGATAAAAGCCAGATTTCTATTTTTGTGGATGCGGATGCCTGCCCGGTTAAGGATGAAATCCTTAAAGTATCTTACCGCCACGGACTTAAAGTCTATATTGTCAGCAATCAATGGATGCGTATGGAGGTTGGACCTCTGGTGCAGAAAATTGTTGTGCCGGATGGACCCGATGTTGCCGATGATTGGATTGCGGATCATATTGACAGCAATGGTATCGCCGTGACCGCTGATATTCTGCTGGCCAAAAGATGCCTTGATAATGATGCCGTCGTAATCGGGCCAACAGGCAAGGCTTTTTCACCGGATAACATCGGCATGGCCGTGGCCATGCGTGACCTGAAAGCCCACCTCAGGGAAACCGGCGAGAGCAAGGGCTATAACCCGAGCTTTAGCAAAACGGATAAATCCAATTTTCTTCAAGCTCTTGAAAAAGAGATTCAGCTGAAATTAAACGCCTGAGATCAGGCCTTTTTCGACCATCCGCCCTGCTCGGTCTGCTGCCAGTAAGTCAGATCATGGCCCGCCTCTTTATAGCTTTTCCAACGCACCCGCGCCGCAGTAACCGCCGCATCATCCGTGCCGTCGAACATCTCAAGACAGCGATCATATTTGTCCAGAAAATCCGATTCCATACTGTCCACCAATATTAAAACCGTGGCCCCTGCCGGATTCTCATCCCCGGTGGTCAGGTAAATCGGCTGATCTTCTGAAAATTTGTCCTTCATGGTGCCGTGGGGCAAGAAGCTGCTTTTGCGGAAAGTCCAGAGAATATGATCAAGCTCTTTCATGCGGTCTTCCGACCCGACCTTGACCACCGCCCGCAACCCGGCTCCGCTCACCTTTTCCAGTAACTTTGGCAAAGCAACATTCAACGGCAGATGCAACAAGTGATAAAAGCTGACCTCAGTCATTAGAGATGGGTCTCTCTATCAATAACAGGCTTAATCCTCATAAAACTCACGTACCAGCTGATCCAGAAGCCGAACCCCGTATCCAGTAGCCCCCCGGTCTGCAACGTCCGAGGCCTCTGTTTTCCAGGCGGTTCCGGCAATGTCAATATGGACCCATGGCACATCATTGACAAAGCGTTGCAGAAACTGCGCCGCCGTGATGCTGCCGGCATATTTTCCGCCAATATTTTTCATATCGGCAATCTTGGAATCGATCAGCTTGTCATAGGCTTTGCCGATGGGCATCCGCCATACCGGTTCATCCACCTGCGCCCCTGCCTTGGAAAGATTTTCGCAGAGATCATCATCGTTGGAGAATATCCCGGCATATTCATGCCCCAAGGCCACCATCATGGCCCCGGTCAGGGTGGCAAGGTCAATGATGAACTTTGGCTGAAAACGGTCCTGCGTGTACCAGAGCGCGTCCGCAAGCACCAAACGGCCTTCGGCGTCCGTATTGATCACTTCGATGGTCTGGCCGGACATGCTAGTGACCACGTCACCGGGACGCTGTGCCGTGCTGGACGGCATATTTTCCACAAGCCCCACAACCCCGATAGCATTCACCTTGGCATTTCGCCCCGCCAGGGCCAACATGGCACCAACCACGGCGGCGGACCCGCCCATATCGAACTTCATATCCTCCATCCCGGCGCCGGGCTTCAAGGATATTCCGCCCGTATCAAAAGTCACCCCCTTGCCCACAAAAGCCACCGGCGGTTCATCGTCATTTTCCGAGCCATTCCAATGCATAATCACCAGATGGGATTCGCACGCACTGCCCTGCCCTACGCCCAGCAACGCCCCCATGCCCAGTTCTTCCATCTGATCCTCGGCAAGGATTTCCACATCAATGCCCACATCCGACAGTTCCTTGATCTTTTCGGCATAGCTTTCCGGATAAACCACATTGCCCGGCTCCGTCACCAGATCACGGGCGAAGCTCACTCCGTCTGCCACCCGGTCCAGATCATCAAATATATTTTGCGCCCCCGTCTGGGCGGCGCACATAAGTTGCACCCCGATGAGTGACGGTTTTTTCGCCTCTTCCTGTTTGGTGAAATATTTATCAAACCGGTAACGGCGCAAACGAATCCCAAAACCCAGATGGGCGGCAAATTCCGCGCCGGAGATATTGGCCTTTTTCGGCGTATCCGCCGCAATAGACAGGCTCTCATCGCCGGATGCAATCAGGCTCGCCATGATTTTGCCGCCGATTTTTTGTGATTTTACCTCATCAAGATCTGCCTCATCCCCAAGCCCCACAACCAGAACCCGGTTAATGTCCAGCCCCGCAGGGGCCACAAGATCAATGGTCTGACCAAATTTTCCTTCAAAATGACCGACCATCATCGCCCGGCTGATCAGGCCGTCCGTTGCCTTATCCACTTTGCTGGCACTGGCCGATAATTCCCGGTCGCCGTAAACGAAAATAACGTGTGAATCAGAGGTGGGAGAGCTATTTTTGATAAATTTTATATTCATTATTGCCTCAATTGTGACCAACTATATTTTTATGCAGTTCCATAATGACTGATACTGCTGTAAAAGTCATTGCGCAAGTGTAAATTATTACTTATTTCAACGCCATATCACATGAAGGCGAAATAAAAATAGGCAACCAAAAGAAAAATATGTAAATAACATAATATGGTATTCAGAATAATTCTCATAGGCCTGTTATCAGGGACTTTCTTGTCAACATCCGCGCTTGCCAGCCAAGCCGATGACAAAGCCGTTGCCGCTGACCCACAAGAGAAGATTAATTTCTCCGCCGGGAAAATTGAATATGATGGTGACAACAACCTGATAACGGCCACCGGAGACGTTACCCTCTTTCAAGAAGGCAAGGTTCTAAAAGCGGACAAGGTTGTCTTTAACCGCAAAACACAGGAAGTCCGTGCCACCGGCAATATTACCATCCGTGACAACAACGGAAATATCATGTTCATGTCGGAAACCGTCCTCAAAGATGGCCTTAAAGATGGCTTCATCCGGAATGTGCGGGTTTTGTTTTCTGATGACGGTCACCTTGTGGCCCGTGAAGGCACCCGCATTGGCGGCAAGACCATATTCAAGCAGGCGGCCTATTCCCCCTGCAAAACATGTAACACAGACGGTCAGCGCGAACCCCTGTGGCAGATCAAAGCCGATACCATTACCCATGACGAGAATGACCGGGTTATCCGTTATAAAAATGTCGTTCTGGAAATTGGCGGGATTCCCATTCTCTATACCCCGTATTTCTCTCATCCGGACCCAACCGTACATTCCGCCTCAGGATTCCTGACCCCGGAATTCGCCACATCGTCGGAATTGGGCCTCAATGTAACCGTGCCCTATTATTTCACGCTGGCCCCTAATAAAGACATCACGCTGGCACCGATCTTTACCACCAAAGAAGGCGTTGTTCTGGCGGGAACCTATCGTCAGCATACGGGGAATGGGCAGTTCTTTATTAGCGGGTCCGCCACCAATGCCCTTGACCGGGACATTGGCCAGATTGGTACCGGCAACCGGGAAGTCCGGGGACATATTTTTTCCGGCGGTAAATTTGATCTGGACAAACTGGACTTCATTGGCGACAAATGGCAATGGGACTATGCCGTGCGCTGGGTCAGTGATGATACCTATTTGCGCCGTTATTATCAGGACAGGTCTGATGTACTGAAAAGTCATGCCAAAATAGAAAATTTCACCGGGCGCAGTTATTTTACCGCAGGCCTATACGGCTTTCAGGGGCTTGATGAGGAAGACAACAGCGCCACCACCGGACAAGCCCTGCCCGCCTTTGACCTGAACATAGCCTCGACCCCCGGCAAATGGGGCAACCAGTTTACCATTGATGCCAGCGGGGTTTCCATCGTGCGCACCAACGGGCTGAATTCACAGCGCATGAGCCTTGATGCGGCATGGAAATTGCCCCTGAAAACCAGCCTTGGTGATTTCTATACTTTTACCGCCAGTCTGCGCGGGGATGTTTTCCGTATCACGTCCGCAGACAAACAAGACCAGCCTATTCACGGCGGCAAGGACGGCACCTATAGCCGTATCTTGCCAAAATTTGCCATTGACTGGAAACTGCCCTTCATCAAAAACGGGGATAGCACTCAACAGGTTATTGAACCGCTGGTGTCGATCATTTTTGCCCCCAACAATCAGAATACCAGTGACATCGTCAACGAAGACAGCCGGAATTTTGAGTTTGATGAGAATAACCTGTTCAGCCATAACCGCTATAACGGTTATGATCGGTGGGAGGGCGGCACCCGGATTAATTACGGTATCCGCTATTCCCTTTATGCCGGAAAGATCAGTGCCATTGCCACCCTTGGTCAGAGCTTCCGTCTGCAATCATCCGAGACCTTTCCTATTGGCAGTGGCTTTGAGGGTAAATCCTCGGACTTTGTGGGACGGCTTGACCTCATCCTTGGCGATTATATTGATTATGTTCACCGGTTCAGGCTGGACAGAAACAGTTTCAGACTACGGCGCAATGAGATGATTCTCTCCGGTGGAACCAAAAAAATCCGCGCTTCGGTCCGTTATCTTGACCTTGATCGTGATACCACTGACCTGACCAATACGGAATTGCAGAATAATAAGGAATTGGGCCTTGGCCTGCGTTATCTCTTTGCCGATAAATGGGCCGTTCATGGAAGCTGGGTCCATGATTTACTTAAAAATGACACAATTTCATATAATGCTGGCATCAAATTCAAGAATGAATGTCTGGAGTTCGGTTTGAGTTTTGAAAAGCGGCTTACCTCTGACCGGGACATCACGCCGTCCAGCACATTTCACTTGAGATTGGTATTAAAACATCTGGGCTGATTTTGTCTTTTGATTTTTCAACTGTTTACCAGTATAGATGTGTATTAATTTTTCGGGGACAGGGCCAAGGCCATATATAAAAAACTGAGTATATTTAAAATGAATATTAAATTTGTTGTTACAAAATTCAAGTCAGGCGCAATGGCAGCCATCGCAAGTTTCCTGTTATTGCCCCAAATAGGTCAGGCACAACAAGCCGCTGACACACAGGAATTACGCGATGTACAACAGATTGTTGCCGTAGTAAACGACAGCCCCATTTCGCTTTATGACCTGAAACAGCGGGTGTTGTTGTTCATCATTTCCTCCGGCAACAGGCAACGTTCCCAACAGGAACAGCAATATTTAAACCAACAAGCCTTACAAAGCCTTGTAGATGACAAGCTCAAAACTCAGGAAGCGGAAAAATATAAAACCGTCATCAGCAAGCAAGAGCTGGAACAATCCTTCGCTTCTT
The DNA here is from genome assembly GCA_013152755.1 of Alphaproteobacteria bacterium. Taxonomy (GTDB): domain Bacteria; phylum Pseudomonadota; class Alphaproteobacteria; order Sphingomonadales; family Emcibacteraceae; genus Paremcibacter. Next base: position 34,104 of record JAADFR010000104.1, on the reverse strand, counting down.
ATGCCCAGCAAATGAGGCTTACGCCCAAACAGCTTGAAGAACAGCTGAACAAGGCCGGTATCCGCAAAGAATCCATGCTGCTTCAGGTAGAAGCTTCTCTGGCTTGGGAACAGGTAGTTGGCGGCCTCCTTATGCCTCAGGTAAGTATCAGTGATGAGGAAATCTATAGTATTCTTGACCGTATGAATCATAACAAGGGGCAGGAAGAATTTCACCCGCTGGAAATTTTCCTTTTGGTGTCTGACAATGAAAAGAGGGATGAAACCAGAGTTGCCGCCAACAGGATTGTTGAACAGCTCAGAAAAAAAGCATCCTTTCAGGTCATGGCCCGTCAATTCTCACAGTCAACCACCTCAGCCGTTGGCGGTGACCTTGGCTGGCTTATGAAATCACAGATAAACCCGGAAATCGCCGCGACCCTTGAAAAGATGGAAACAGGGGACATTTCAGACCCCGTTGAAACCGAAGACGGTTTTTATATTCTTCAACTTGCCGGCAAAAGGCAAATTTTAACGGCTTCGGAAACTGACACCCGTGTGGACCTGCAACATCTGTTCTTCGAAGTTTCCGACAAGGCCAAGGACGAGGAACTGGCTGCCTTGGAAAAAACTGTTGCCGCCGCCGCCGCAAAAATTGAAAATTGCGATAACCTTAAAGAACAGGGCAAGGAACTTGGCGCCAAGGAAACAGGAAGTCTTGGCAATCTGGCTATCTCAGACCTGCCCAGAAACCTGCATAAAACCATTTTGGACCTTGAAGTTGGCCATGCCAGCGCGCCGGTTAAGGAACCCAATGGTTACCGTGTATTTGTCGTTTGCGACCGCAAAGAGCCTGAAATCCGCATGCCGGACTATGACAGTGTGGAAGGCAGCCTGTCACAGCAGCGGGTTGGCCTGATCGCCCGCCGTCACCTCAGGGATCTTAGGCGCGATGCCATCATCGACTATAAATAAGTCTCTGCCTTTCGCCCTGTCCCTTGGGGAACCTGCGGGCATTGGTCCTGAAATAATTCTGAAAACATGGGCGGAAAGGTCACGTCATGATCTGCCGCCCTTTTTCGTTATTGGCAGCTTGGAAATCCTCACCAAAACGGCGCGGGAACTGGGGCTGGATGTCCCGTTCCAGCCTATCTCCAAAGCGACTGAATCAGGTGATATTTTTCAAAAATCTTTGCCAATTTTACTGCTTGACCATAAGGCGGATTTTAATTTCGGCAAAGCATCACCCCAAACCGCGCCCTTAGTCCTTAAATCTATAGAAACGGCTGTTCAGCTTATTTTAGAGGGCCAAGCCGCCGGGTTGGTCACCGCCCCCATTCAAAAATCCGTATTATATGAAGCTGGCTTTACTTGTCCCGGTCATACGGAGTATCTGGCGGAGCTTTGCAGCTCAAACACCCCGCCGGTTATGATGCTCCTGTCCGCTGAACTGCGCGTAGTTCCCCTAACCATTCACAGGGCTATTTCGGAGGTTCCCGGTGCCATCACAGCGGACCTTATCGAACAGACATGCCATACGCTCCATGCCGCCCTAAAGCAGGACTTTGGAATTGAAACCCCCCGCATTGCGGTGGCTGGCCTTAACCCCCATGCGGGCGAAGACGGCAGCATGGGGCAGGAAGAACAGCTAGTCATCGCCCCTGCCCTTGAACGCCTACGAAATCAGGGCATGGATATTCGTGGCCCCATGCCCGCTGACACTATGTTCCATGCCGCCGCCCGCGCCACCTATGATGCCGCGCTTTGCATGTATCATGATCAGGCGCTACTGCCGCTCAAGACCCTTGATTTTGACGGCGGTGTTAATGTGACCCTTGGCCTGCCCATCGTGCGTACCTCACCCGACCATGGGACAGCCTTGGATATTGCCGGGAAGAATATGGCCAGCCCCAACAGCATGATCAATGCCCTGAAACAGGCGGAAAAAATACATCTGAACCGGATGAAATCTCATGTATGAAGACGGCCTGCCCCCGCTCCGGGAGGTAATCAGTAATTTTGGCCTGAACGCCAAAAAATCGTTGGGCCAGAATTTCCTCACCGATCTTAATCTAACCGGAAAGATTGCCCGCAGTGCCAATGGCCTTGGGGGCTGTGACCTGACAGAATCGATCATTTATGAGGTTGGCCCCGGCCCCGGCGCTCTGACCCGCGCCCTGCTCATGAACGGTGCGCACCGGGTGGTTGCCGTTGAAATGGACCCAAGATGCATTGAGGCCCAAAAAGAAATCCAGGCCGCCTATCCGGGCAGGCTTGATGTCTTTCAGGGCGATGCGCTGAAAATGGATGAGCAGACGTTAATCGGTGATACCGGGGGCCGCCCAGTCAAAATTATTGCCAATCTGCCCTATAATGTGGGTACGGCTTTGCTGGTGAAATGGTTGACGCTGAAAGACTGGAAACCGTGGTATAGCTCACTCACCCTGATGTTCCAGAAAGAAGTTGGCCAGCGCATCATTGCCGCGCCGCGCACGAAGGCTTACGGGCGATTGTCGGTGCTGGGTCAATATCGGGCTGAGGCAAAGATCATGTTTGACGTTCCTGCCCGTGCCTTTATCCCGCCGCCCAAGGTGACCTCCTGCATTGTGGCCATCACCCCTAAAGAAGAACAGCCAGAGACCCCGAAACAGGACATATTGGAAAAGGTCGTTTATGCCGCCTTTAATCAACGACGCAAGATGCTCCGCACCAGTTTGAAGGCCTTGGGCCAGGACCCGTTGCCCTTTCTGAAAGCCGCCGAAATAACGGAAACCTGCCGCGCCGAGGAACTCACCATTGAAGATTTTAGCCGCCTGGCAAAAGCCTATCAATAATATACCTCCATCGTCATACCGGACTTGATCCGGTATCCATTTTGAGAATTGAAAAATGGATCCCCATGTCAAGCACGAGGATGACAAAACATGTCTAATCCTCGCCGATAATTTCCTGAACAAAAGAGACCAGACCCGTTTGCCGTTCCCTATTCAGCCGTTCGGCTTGCAGGATGGCAAATAGCTGTTGCTCGGCCTTGCCAAGATCATCATTAACGATGATATAATCATAGCCATCCCAATGGCTGATTTCCTCGCTGGCCTTTGACATGCGTTTGGCGACCACCTCCGCGCTGTCCTGCGCCCGCTGTTTCAGCCGGCGTTCAAGCTCCGGCTTGCTGGGCGGCAGGATAAATACCCGAACAAGGTCTTTGGCCACTTTTTGGGACAGTTGCTGGGTTCCCTGCCAGTCAATATCAAACAAAACATCCCGCCCGGCTTCCATAGCGCGCTCAACCGGGGCCGCCGGGGTGCCGTAATAATTATCAAACACCTTGGCATGTTCCAGAAAACCGTCCTGTTCCACCAACCTTTCAAATTCATCAATGGAGACAAAATTATAATCCACCCCGTCCCGCTCGCCGGGCCTTGGTTTGCGGGTGGTCATGGAAATGGACAGGGCAATATTTTTATCCTTGTCCAGCAACAGCCGCGATAATGTGGATTTTCCGGCCCCGGATGGGGAAGACAGGACCAATAACAGGCCCCGGCGTTCAATATTTCTGGTCATGGTCTCACTCAATATTCTGTACCTGCTCGCGGAATTGATCAATGGCGGTTTTTAAGGACAACCCCACATCGGTCAGGCGAATATCCGAGGCTTTGCTGCATAATGTATTGGCCTCCCGGTTAAATTCCTGAGTCAGGAAATCCAGCTTCCGGCCAATCTGACCGTCCGCCTTCATATGAGTGCGCCCAGCCTCTATATGGGCATATAACCGGTCAATTTCTTCTTTGATGTCCGCCTTGGTAGCCAGCAAAACCACCTCCTGAGCGATACGTTCCGGATCAATGGCATTGCTGTCACCCAACAGGGCATTAACCTTGTCCGTATAACGTTGCCTGATCAGTTCTGGCATTTCTGTTGCCAGACTGTCCGCCTGTTTGACCAGACGTTCAATCTCATCCAGCAGCTCAGCCAATACTGTTTGCAACGCCGCACCCTCCACATCACGGGCCGCCTTAAAGGCAATCAACGTTTCTTCAAAGGACGCAGAGAGAGCCGCATCACGCGCCTTTATGGTGGCGTCATCCTCTTCCGGTTCCACATATTGGATAACATCCCGCACGGTCATCAACGCATCAAGGCCGGGTTGGGGCAAATGATTTTCCATGGCGGTTTGGGTCGCGACCTCAACCAAGGCATCCAGCATTTTCTGATTGACCTTGAAATTCACCCCCTCCGTATCCCGGTTCAGTTGCAGGTTGATATTCACCGAACCGCGCGCAATAGCCGCTTTCATGGTTTTACGGGCCATCTGTTCCACCCCGTCATAGCCTGATGGCACCCGGCACCGCACATCAAGGGCCCGGCCATTAACGCTCTTAATTTCCCACGTCCAGTGATAATTTTCCCAGCTCCCGGCGGTGCGGGCGAATCCTGTCATACTCGATAATGTCATTACATTTATATTTTCTATGTTAGAGTTAAAACAAGATATAACAGGAATAAACCCATATGAAAAATCCAAAATCCATTCTTATCACCGGCGGCAGCAGCGGGCTGGGCGAGGCCATGGCCAAAGACTATGCCACGGAAGGTGTAACCCTGTTTTTATCCGGGCGCAATGAAGACCGGCTGAATGCGGTTCAGGCGCAATGTCACGCTCTGGGCGCAGAGGTACATATTGCCATCGTTGATACAGCGGATGAAACCGCCATGTCAGACTGGATTATAGCTTGTGATAAAATAGCATCTCTGGACCTGATTATCGCCAATGCGGGAATTGGGCTTGGCTATACAAAGGATATGGATTTAGGCCACCACACCAAACAGATTTTTGAGGTCAATGTGAACGGGGTCTTTAACACGGTTCATCCGGCCATTCGCCTGATGCAGCCCCGGGGAAAAGGACAGATCGCCATCATATCCTCACTGGCCGGCTATCACGGCCTGCCCACGGCCCCGGCCTATTCAACCAGCAAGGTCTGTGTGAAGGCCTATGGTGAGGCCCTGCGCGGCCTTTATGCCAGTGACGGCATTGAAATCAATGTGGTCTGCCCCGGCTTTGTCAAAAGCCGCATGACCGCCAGCAATAAATTCCCCATGCCTTTCCTGATGGAAACGAATAAAGCCATCAAGGCCCTGCGCCGGGGTCTGGAAAAGAATCAGGCCCGGATCACCTTCCCGTGGCAGGCAACTGAGCCTTATATTCGGTTTCATGGTTAGATGCCTGCCGGAATGGCTGTTTGACCGGATTTTCCGGGTGATGCCGAAGAAGAGTTAGTTTTTACGCTCTTTCTCCAACCTGCGCCATTTTTTGACGTTTTTCAGGTGGTCACGCAGTCGGCTGGCAAAGGCATGGCCGCCTGTGCCGTCAGCGACGAAATAGAGATCATCTGTCTCCAACGGGTGCAACACCGCCTCTATGGACGCGCGGCCCGGATGGGCAATTGGAGTAGGCGGCAAGCCTTTGAAACGATAGGTATTATAGGGATTGTCAGATTTCAGATCAGATTTCCGGATTGGCCGGTCCAAAAAGCCCCGGCGGTCAATGCCGTAAATCACTGTCGGGTCCGTTTGCAGGCGCATATTCTTGCGCAGGCGATTGACAAACACCCCGGCGATATGGGCGCGCTCATGGTCAACGGCGGTTTCTTTCTCGACGATTGAAGCCAGAATAAGCGCATCCTCCACGGAAACAAAAGGCAGGTCGGCGGCCCGCTGATCCCATATTTCATCCATCAGGTCGAGCTGACGCACCTGCATGCGCCGGATGATCTCATGGCGGTCTGTATTCCGGGTGTAATGATAGGTTTCCGGCAGGATTGAGCCTTCCCGGGGAAGGTCAAGAATCTGGCCGGTCAAATTTTCAAGGCTGTTCAGGTAATTGACAATTTGCCAGCTTGTCCAGCCCTCAACAATGGTCAGGCGATGTTGAATCACCTTGCCGCTGGACAATATCATCATAATGTCGAACATGCTCGAATAGGCGGGGATGGCAAACTCCCCGGCACGCAAATTTCGCTCAAAACCGGATAATTTTACGCCCAGCTTAAAAATATTCTGATCAGTAATATAGCCCTTCTGTTCAAGTTCCCATGCGGTACGGATAACCCCCTGCCCCTTTGGCAGGAAATATATTACGTCCTGTGTCGCGGGGCCTTTTTCATGGAATTTTTTATAGCCCAGATAGAAAAACAGCGCCGCAAATGCGACGCTGCCTAAAATCAACAGGATGATATATTTGCGTATCCCGGTCATGGGATAACGTTACACAGCCTTGAAAATCACGGATGCATTGGTGCCGCCAAAGCCAAAACTATTGGACAATACAGCCGTAATACCTGTTTTCCGCTGAGCTTCATGAGGGATTAGGTTAATGCCCTCAATACCCTCTGACGGATTATCCAGATTAAGGGTCGGCGGCAATTCACCGCGATTCATGGCAAGAATGCTGAATATGGCCTCAGTACTGCCCGCCGCGCCAAGCAAATGGCCAATAGCGGATTTTGTTGATGACATAGCCACCTGTCCGGCCGCATCACCAAATATTCTTTTAACCGCGTTAAATTCTATTTCATCGCCAAGCGGTGTTGAGGTGCCATGAGCATTGATATAGCCAATGTCTTCAGGCGAAAGGCCCGCCCGCTTAAAGGCCGCCTGCATGGCGCGGAAACCGCCGCTACCGTCTGGTGCCGGGGCCGTCACATGATAGGCATCTCCGCTAAGGCCGTAGCCTACGACTTCTGCATAAATATGGGCACCGCGTTTTTTAGCGTGATCATATTCCTCAAGAATCAACATTCCGGCGCCCTCGCCAACGACGAAACCATCCCGGTCCCGGTCATAAGGACGGGACGCCTTATGCGGCGTATCATTGAAATGCGTGCTTAATGCCTTGGCCTGAGCAAATCCGGCAACGCCCATTTCACAAATGGCCGCTTCACCGCCGCCCGCAACCATAACATCCGCATCATCAAGGGCAATCATCCGCGCCGCATCGCCGATGGCATGGGTTCCCGTGGCGCAAGCGGTGACAATCGCATGGTTAGGGCCTTTCAAACCATTACGAATAGACACATTGCCGGAAATAAGATTGATCAAACAGCGGGGAATGAAAAACGGGCTGACCCGGCGCACACCGCGCTCATGCATAATAATGGATTCTTTTTGAATGCCGGGAAGTCCCCCAATTCCAGACCCGGTTAAAATACCCGTACGCCACTGGTCTTCGTCACTTTCCGGTTTCCAGCCCGCGTCTTCCAGGGCCATTTCAGCCGCCGCAATACCATACAGAATAAAATCATCAATCCGGCGGCGTTCTTTTGCGCTCATCCAGTCATCGGGATTAAATGTGCCTTCACTGCCATCGCCCAGAGGAACTTCACAGGCAATTTTTGCAGACAGGCCTTCAGGGTCAAATCTAGTGATTGGTCCGGCACCTGATTCCCCGGCAATAAGGCGTTTCCAGGTTTCCTCTACCCCGGAAGCAAGCGGGGTAACAAGCCCCAATCCTGTAACAACTACTCGTCTCATCATTTCATCTTTTCCCTTGTAATGACATGGCGTTAATTAAAAGCAGAATATACTAAAAATGACAAGACCGCGAATACTATATCTTTACAATTAAAAGACACAGCATGTCGCGGCCAAAATTATTTTGCCATACCTATGTTAACGGGCAACATAAGCCGGACTTATCAGGCATTCGCACTGATGAAATCAATAGCATCCTTCACAGTGAGGATTTTTTCGGCGGCATCATCGGGAATTTCACAACCGAATTCTTCTTCAAATGCCATCACGAGTTCAACAGTATCCAGGCTATCCGCGCCCAGATCATCAATGAAGCTTGAACTATCTGTAACCTTGTCGTCTTCAACGCCCAAATGTTCAACAACAATTTTTTTTACGCGTTCAGCTACGTCACTCATAATAATATCCCTATTTTCAGGGGGCGTTTAAGCCCGGGGTTTGATAATCACAAAAACAGTATTTAATACTCTATTTTCCTTTTGCAAGCAAAAGCAATAAAAAACTGATTTCAAATTGTTAAATAATATTTTCTAAATACGATTAATATTCTTCGGAGGCTTCCTAGCACATTACATCGGCCCTTGCCAAGAATAATATCATATCATGGCCATGCCGCCGTTAATATGAAGCGTCTGACCCGTCACATACGCGGCCTCTGCGCTGGCCAGATACAATGCACCTGCCGCAATTTCATCCGCAATGCCCAGCCTTTTCATAGGCACATTGGCCAGAAGACCATTCTTCTGGTCATCAGACAGAACATCTGTCATCGGGCTTTCAATAAAGCCCGGCGCAATGCAGTTCACCGTAATATTACGCGAGGCAAGTTCCTGGGCCAGGCTTTTCGTCATACCGATCATGCCCGCTTTCGAGGCTGCATAATTGGCCTGTCCCGGATTTCCGGTCACGCCAACGATGGAGGTAATATTTATCATGCGGCCCCAACGGCGTTTCATCATGCCGCGCATCAGGCCTTGGGACAATTTAAAGGCCGCCTTCAAATTTACCTGCATCACATCGTCCCATTCCGCATCCTTCATGCGCATGGCGATATTATCGCGCGTGATACCCGCGTTATTGACCAGAATATCCACCTGCCCCAAAGCCGCCTCTGCCGCCTTGGGCAAAGCCGCCACAGACTCAGGGTCCGACAGATTGGCCGGAACCACAAACGCCCGTTCGCCAAGTTCAGCCGCAAGCTGTTCCAAAGGATCCACCCGCGTACCGGATAAAGCAACTTTTGCGCCGCTATTATAAAGGGCCGTGGCAATGGCCTTGCCAAGGCCGCCGGAAGCTCCAGTCACCAAAGCGCATTTTCCGTCCAGATCAAACATCATTCATCTCCTGCTTTTACAAAGGCTTCAATATCAGCAGGGCTTTGCAGGGAAAGACCTGTCATATCCCGGCAAATACGCCGCACCATACCGGTCAGGACTTTGCCCGCTCCGGCCTCAACCACCTTGCCTACACCAAGTTCATTCATTTTAAGGATCGATTCCCGCCAACGCACCCGGCCCGTAACCTGTTCCACCAGATATTTCCGGATATTTTCCGGGTCACTCTCCGGGGCCGCTGTCACATTGGCAATCACAGGTACGCAGGGCGCAGAAATTACGGTTTCCGCCAGAGCATCCGCCATTTCATCGGCGGCTGGCTGCATCAGGGAACAATGAAAAGGCGCACTGACCGGTAACAGAATGCCCCGCCTGGCCCCTTTTTCTTTGGCAATTACAATGGCCCGTTCCACCGCCGCCTTATGGCCGCTGATGACCACCTGACCGTCTGCATTGTCATTGGCTGCGGTGCAAACCTCGCCCTCGGCGGCTTCCTTGGCGACCTCTTCTGCTACATCGAAGTTCAGGCCCAGTATGGCGGCCATGGCCCCCACCCCGACCGGAACAGCCCGTTGCATGGCCTCGCCCCGCAATTTAAGCAACCGAGCCGTATCAGCCAATCCTATGGCCCCGGAAGCCGTAAGCGCCGAATATTCGCCCAGAGAATGACCGGCCACATAGGAGGCCACCTGATCCAGCTTTACATCGAAATCCTTTTCCAACACCCGTATCACGGCCATACTGACAGCCATCAGGGCAGGCTGTGCATTCTGGGTCAAGGTCAGGTCATCTTGCGGCCCGTCAAACATCAATCCTGACAGATTTTGCCCCAAGGCATCATTTATTTCTTCAAAAACCTGTGCGGCAACCGGCATATTCTCTGCCAGTTCCCGTCCCATGCCAACGGTCTGGCTACCCTGACCGGGGAAAACAAATGCACTGCTCATAATATGGAAAATCCTCTTTATCTCTTTTATCTGGAATATGTCATAGCAACTGGCACAATTCTGTCAAGAATTCTGTTGCCTTTCAAAGCCAAAATATACCTTGTTTTTGCTAGACTTTCCTGTATATTGCGCCGCTTCAGGGTGTTCTTGTTTGGAACGCCTCGGTTTGCTGTGTCGGTTAATTATATAATGTGACGATTTGATATTCGTAATCACCCCGCCCGAAAAACCGTTAAATGAACATTAAACACAAGGAGTAGCCTGCGAATGGCTTTATATGAACATATATTTATCGCGCGCCAGGATATCCAACCTCAACAGGTTGAAGCGATTACCAAAGATTTGACTAAAATCGTTGAAGATAATGGCGGCAAAGTAACCAAGACGGAACAATGGGGTCTGCGTACCCTTGCCTACCGGATTAAAAAATACAAAAAAGGTCACTATGTCCTGCTGAACATTGATGGTTCTATTGATGCAATTTCTGAACTGGAGCGTAATGAGCGCCTACATGAAGATGTGGTTCGTTTCATGACTATCCGGGTTGAAGAACTGGAAAAAGGCGATTCTGTGGTTCTGCGTTCAAGAGACCGCGAGGGACGTCCTTCACGTTTTGAAAACAGAGACAGTCGTCCGCCCCGCTTTAACAATAACAAGCCTTCAGAGAAATCTGAAGCTGCAACGAGTGCATAGGAGACCTTCACATGGCTGAACAACGTTCCGAAGGCGGCAACACCCGCCGCCCCTTTTTCAGACGCCGCAAGAGCTGTCCTTTTTCCGGGGCCAATGCCCAGACAATCGACTATAAAGATGTGCGGATGCTGACCAAATTCATTTCCGAGCGCGGCAAGATTGTGCCAAGCCGTATCACCGCCGTTTCCACCAAGAAACAGCGTGAGCTGGCCAAAGCCATCAAACGCGCCCGTAATCTGGCACTTTTGCCGTACATTGTTCAATAGGGAGAATGAAAAATGGAAATCATACTTCTTGAACGTGTCCGCAAATTGGGCCAAATCGGCGACACGGTAACGGTAAAAGACGGGTACGCCCGTAACTTCCTGCTGCCCCAGAAAAAAGCCCTGCGGTCCAACAAGACCAACCGGGCCTATTTTGAAACCCAACGCGTCCAGATCGAAACCCGCAACCTTGAAGCCAAAAACGAGGCCGAGGCGGTATCAGCGAAACTGGACGGCGTATCGGCGATCATCATCCGTCAGGCTGGCGAATCCGGCAACCTTTATGGTTCTGTTTCCGCCCGTGACATTGCGGCTGCCCTTGATGAGCAGGACATGAAAGTCAACCGTACTCAGGTTATCATGGATCATGCCATCAAATATCTTGGCATATACAAGGTCGAGATCAAGCTTCACGCTGAAGTCTCCGCCAAAATAGAGATCAACATCGCACGCTCTGTCGAAGAAGCCGAGATGCAGGCCAAGGGCCTTGATGCCAAAACAGCGGAAGAAGAGCTGGACGTTTCCGTAGAAGACTACTTTGAAAACGAAGAAGATTCAGAAGCAGCCATGGCGGCTGACAATGAAGATGACGCCGAAGAAGTCGTTGCAGAGGACGCACCTGAAGAAGCGCCTGAGGAAGAAAAAAGCGAATAATTTACGCTGAATTTTACAAGTTTAAAAAAGGGCTGCTTGATGAAGCGGCCCTTTTCTTTTATGCTGGCGCTTTGGTAAAAACATTGATTAAGCATATATGACAGATTTTCCAGATATACCAGTTGATGACAGCGGCGGTGACGATAATATTGTCGCCTATGATGCAGCTGGTTTTCGGCAAACGCCCCATAATCTTGAGGCGGAACAGGCATTGCTCGGGGCTATTCTGGTCAATAATGATGCCCTTGAAAAGGTGCAGGATTTCCTGACCGAAGATCATTTTATCAATCCGGCCCATGGTAAAATTTTTCAGGCCAGCCGCAAGCTAATCGAAAAAGGCCTGATCGCCTCACCCGTCACCCTGAAACCCTACTTTGAAAATGAAGACAGCCTGTCAGAAATTGGCGGCGCGGAATATCTGGCCCGTCTGGCCGGTGCCGCCGTATCCATCATCAATAGCGCCGAATATGGCCAGATCATCCATCAAATGGCCATCAAACGGGAATTGATCAGTGTCGGCACTGATATGGTCAATAGTGCCTATGATCATAACGTGGATAATACGGCGCAGAATCAAATCGAAGAAGCCGAAAGACATCTCTACAGCCTTGCCGAACAGGGCAGTACCGAAGGCGGTTTCAAGAGCTTTTCCAAATCGGCCACCGATGCCATTAACATCATTGAAATGGCCTTTAAACGCGGCGGCAAGCTGGCCGGGAAAACCACTGGCTTTGACAGCATCAACAAACATATTGGCGGCCTGCATAAATCTGACCTGATGATTCTTGCGGGTCGTCCGGCCATGGGGAAAACCGCATTGGCCACCAATATCGCCTTTAACACAGCTAAGGCTTACCGGGATGATATGGTGCTTGGGATTCCGCACGCGGAGAGCAAGGGCGCCGTGGTTGCCTTCTTTTCACTGGAAATGGCCGCAGATCAGCTGGCCGCCCGTATTCTGGCGGAACAGGCAGATCTATCATCACAGGACATGCGTCAGGGCAAGCTTAATCAGGACCAGTTCAACAAGCTGGCCAGAACGGCACAGGAACTGGAAGAATTACCGCTTTATATTGATGACACCGCCGCTTTAAGCATCGGGGCGCTCAGAACCCGCGCCCGGCGCCTAAAACGCCAGCATGGGGTTGGCTTGGTCATCGTTGACTATCTGCAACTGCTCACCGGAACCGGGCGGGGCAACCGGGGGCCGGAAAACCGGGTTCAGGAAATTTCCGAAATCACCCGTGGTTTAAAGGGCTTGGCCAAGGAACTTGAGATTCCGGTTCTGGCCCTGTCCCAATTAAGCCGGGCGATCGAATCACGGGAAAACAAACGGCCCCTGCTGTCGGACCTCAGGGAATCAGGCTCCATTGAGCAGGACGCGGATATGGTTACCTTTGTCTACCGCCCGGAATATTACCACAAACAACAAGAACCGGACCCCGATACGGCGGAGCATCTCATCTGGATGGAGGAAGGCGACAGGCTGGAAGGCCGGGCGGAATTTATCATTGGTAAACAGCGTCATGGCCCGACCGGAATCATCACCCTGCAATTTGAAGCCAACATCACCAAATTCTCGGACCTGCCCACCTCTGATGACTATCTGCCGGAGAAAAACGACTGATGACTTCCGGGGATTTTCCGCCAGATGCACAGGCCACCCTGACCATTGACCTCAGGGCAATCATTGAAAATTACAAGAGCTGCCATCAACTGGCCGGAGGCATTGAATCGGCGGCCATGGTCAAGGCGGATGCTTACGGCATGGGGATTGAGCAGGTGGCCCCAGCCCTGTTTAATAAGGCGAGTTGCCGGATTTTTTTCGTCGCCAATCTAGCCGAGGCCCTGAAATTACGCCGGGTCACGCCGCACGCGATCATTTATGTTCTCAACGGCATTTTCCCCGGCCATCTGGATTATTTCGCCCGCCATGATATTCGCCCCGTACTGAATGATCTGGCACAAGTAAAACTCTGGGCTGATTTTTGCCCGGAAAAATCCCTGCCCTGTGCCATTCATTTTGATACCGGCATCAACCGGCTGGGCCTCTCCCCCACAGAAACGGCGCAATTCATCAATGATGGGGCGGTGCGGCAAAAACTGAATATTGCCCTGATCATGAGCCATCTGGCCTGTTCCGATGACAGCAAAAACCCCATGAACCGGAAACAGCTGGATGATTTCAAGGCCATCACCGGACAATTCCCCGGCATTCCGGCAAGCCTTGCCAATTCCGGCGGTATTCTGCTGGGGCCGGATTATCATTTTGATCTGGTTCGTCCCGGCCTGCTGTTGTTTGGCGGTAACCCGCGACCCGGACATAGGCCGAAGGGCATCAAACCTGTTTTCCGCATTACCGGAAAAATCCTGCAAATCCGTGAGGTCGCGCCCGGCGATACTGTGGGTTACGGCGCGACTTGGCACCCGGGCAAGCCCCGCCATATTGCAACCATAAATATTGGCTATGCCGATGGATATTTACAGATGTTCAACAATCGTGGACGGGTTTATGCGGGCGGTAAAGAACTGCCCGTTGTGGGGCGCGTGTCCATGGATATGATCGCCGTTGACGTGACGGATATAACAATCAGCGCCGGCGATGATGTGGAACTGCTCGGCGAACATATAACACTTGAAATGGCGTCGGAAGTCTCTACCTTAAGCCAATATGAAATACTGACCGGGGTCAGGGAAAGATACCAGCGAATTTATTCTTTAAACGATTAGGTGCCCATATGAATTTTCTTGCCGTCATCGGACGGATAACATTTGGTTTTCTGCAAGCCGCCGGACGGCTCGGAATTTTTACCGGACATGCATTAGCTCATATGTTTACCCCGCCATTTTATTTCCGGTCCCTGATGCGTCAGTTCATGACCATCGGCTATTATTCCCTGCCCGTGGTCGGACTGACCGCCCTGTTTACCGGCGCGGCTCTGGCCCTGAATATTTATGAGGGCGGATCAAGATTTAATGCGGAAAGCGTCCTGCCCAGCATTGTTGTTATCGGTATCGTTCGCGAGCTTGGCCCGGTTCTCTGCGGGTTGATCGTTGCCGGACGGGTCAGTGCCTCCATGGCCGCGGAGCTTGGCACCATGCGGGTCACGGAACAGATTGACGCTATGGCCACCCTGTCCACGGACCCCTATAAATATCTGATTGCCCCGCGCATCATTGCCACCACACTGATGATGCCTTTCATGCTGGTCATCGTTGCCGATGCCATCGGGGTTATGGGCGGCTATCTCATTGCCACCGGAAAACTCGGTTTTAATTCCAGCAGCTATATGCGCCTGACCATAGATTTTCTTGAGCCGGCCGATGTTTATGCCAGCTTGACGAAAGCGGCTGTTTTCGGCTTTTTCATCTCGCTCATGGGATGTTATCACGGGTACCACAGCCGGGGCGGCGCACAGGGTGTGGGCATTTCAACCACCAATGCGGTGGTATCGGCCTGTATGCTGATCCTGTTATCAAACTATATCGTAACGGAGATATTTTTCGCATCATGACCATCACGCCAAAAATTAGCCTGAAAGGCCTCCATAAAGCATTCGGACCAAAAGTGGTGCTGGATAGTGTAAATCTTGATGTCATGCCCGGTGAATCTATGGTGATCATCGGCGGCTCCGGCTCCGGCAAATCCGTGACCCTGAAATGTATTCTGGGGCTTTTACAGCCGGATAGCGGTAGCATCAAAGTGGACGGCGAAGAAACCGTTGGCCTGCGCGGCAGTAACCGCAAGCGGCTCCAGAAAAAATTCGGCATGCTGTTTCAGGGGGCCGCCCTGTTTGACAGCCTTCCGGTCTGGGAAAATATCACCTTTGGCCTGCTGGCCGAAAGCAAAGTTACCCGCAAGCAGGCCGTGGAGATTGCCGTGGAAAATCTGCGCAGTGTGGGGCTTAGCCCCGATGTGGCCCGCCTCAGCCCTGCTGAACTGTCTGGCGGCATGCAGAAACGGGTCGGTCTGGCTCGCGCTATCGCGAACAAACCGGAAATTATATTTTTCGATGAGCCGACCACCGGCCTTGACCCGATCATGGCCGATGTGATCAATGAATTGATTGTGGAACGGGTCAAAGAGATGGGCGTCACCGCCCTGACCATCACCCATGATATGTCCAGCGTGCGCAAGATCGCCGACAAGGTGGCCATGATCTATAATGGCAATATCATCTGGACCGGGCCACGCAATGACATTGACAGCAGCGGTAATGATTATGTGGAACAATTCATCCATGGCCGCGCCGAAGGCCCGATCCAGATGGAAGTCCTGAAAGCATAAATATGGCCAAGTCGCGCAAAATTTTTGTCTGTCAGTCCTGCGGGGCCATCTCGGGCAAATGGGCCGGACAGTGCGAGGCCTGCAACGAATGGAACAGCATTGTCGAGGAACAGGATGTCACCCATCCGGCGGGCCTTGGCAAGGCCACACCCAATCAGGCCAAGGGCCGGATTATTGAGCTAAGTGCCCTTGAGGGAGAGGACACCCCGCCGCCGCGCATGATTTCCACCATCAATGAATTTGACCGGGCCTGCGGGGGCGGACTGGTGCCCGGCTCAGCCATCCTTATTGGCGGCGATCCCGGTATTGGCAAATCCACCATTCTGTTACAGGCCGTCAGCAAGCTGGCTAATAATGGCATCAACAGCATCTATATCTCCGGCGAGGAATCCATATCTCAGGTCCGTATGCGCGCCAAACGCCTTGGTTTGCATCAAAGCCCGGTCCGTCTTGGGGCCGAAACAAATCTGCGCGATATATTGACCACGCTGGACAAACAGCCGGGCCTGCAAGTGGTGGTCATCGACAGTATTCAGACCATGTATGCCGATACGGTCAGCAGTGCGCCCGGCACGGTCAGCCAGGTCCGCACCTGTGCCCAGGAATTGATCCGCTATGCCAAGCGCAAGAATGTCTGTATCTTTCTGGTCGGCCATGTAACCAAGGATGGACAGATTGCCGGACCCCGGGTTCTGGAACATATGGTTGATACGGTGCTGTATTTTGAGGGCGACCGAGGGCATCAGTTCCGCATCCTGCGCGCGGTTAAAAACCGTTTCGGCGGCACCGATGAAATCGGCGTTTTTGAAATGAGCGACCTTGGCCTGCAGGAAGTCTCCAACCCCTCTGCCCTCTTTATCGGCAATCGATCTGGTGACATCAGCGGCTCAGCCATTTTCGCCGGTATGGAAGGCTCACGGCCCATGCTGGTGGAGATACAGGCCCTTGTCGCCCCCTCCTCCCTCGGACAGCCGCGCCGGGCAGTGGTCGGATGGGATAACGGGCGGCTGGCCATGATCATTGCGGTGCTGGATGCCCGTTGCGGTCTTGGGCTTGGGGCCTATGATATTTATCTGAATGTGGCGGGGGGCTTGCGCATTACAGAACCGGCGGCAGATATGGCAGTGGCGGCGGCCTTGATTTCGTCACTTTCAGATCGTCCAATACCCGAAGAGACCATTCTTTTTGGTGAGATCAGCCTGTCCGGGGAAATTCGCCCCGTGGCCCAAGCCGGCGCCCGCCTGAAAGAATCCTCAAAACTGGGTTTTATGCAGGCCTATATGCCGTCCAACATCAAAAATACCGGCAAGGGACTAAAACGCATAGAACTTGACCAGATCATCAAATTAGTTGATCTTGTAGCTGGTGACGCATTATAGAGAATTTTAATGAATGAATTGACCCAAGGCATATCTTTCAACCCGCTGGACGCGACGGTGGTGGTGATCATGCTCATATTCGGCATTGCCTCCTATGTTCGGGGTTTTACCGCCGCTGCCCTGACCCTTGCGGCCTGGGGCGGGGCCTTCATGGTGACAAGCTACGGCGCGCCGCAAGTCATGCCCAATGTCTATGAGATTATTCAGCCTGAAATCATTGCCTATGCCATTACCTACGCGGTTATGTTTGCCTTAAGCCTTCTGATCCTGAAGCTGGTAGCCGGGATGGTCGGCAAAATGGTCCGCAACAGTGATATTGGCACCCTCGACAGTGCCATGGGCCTGCTATTTGGTCTGTTCAGCGGCATGTTTGTCATCAGCGCCCTCTATATGCTGACCACACCATTTATTTCAGAGAATAATCTGCCAAACTGGTTCAAACAGGCCAAATCCCGGCCCCTTATCCAATATGGGGCCAGCATGATTTCCGCCATGAACCCCTATTTTGACAAGTTGGACCTGAACGAAAAACGTAAAGATATTGAAGCCCTTGAGAGGCTGAAAAACATGACATCCTCTTTTCGTACAAAGAATAAAAAAGACAAGACTGACGAACAATATAAAAAAGAAAATCAGAAGGAAATGGATAAACTTTTTAAGGAATTATCAAAAGAATAAAAAAAGGTTCCCATAACCTTCAATTGGCAATATAAGGCCACAAAGCACCATTTTGATGAGTTACACATGACAGATCGAAATCACCGCCCGTTACCTATGGAACCCTTTGTCCCCCATTTATTTGAGGAAGATAAATTTCACGATGAATGCGGTGTTTTCGGCATCTGCGACCATCCTGAATCCTCCGCTCTAACCGTACTTGGCCTCCATGCCCTGCAACATCGGGGACAGGAAGCCGCCGGGGTCGTGTCCTGTGATGAAAGCCAGTTTCATTCCCATAAGTCCTTGGGCCATGTAGCCGATAATTTCAATTCCCAGCCGGTGATCGAATCACTGCCCGGGGACTGCTCCATCGGCCATGTACGCTATTCCACATCGGGCGGGTCGGGCATGCGCAATATCCAGCCCCTGTTCGCCGACCTGTCTGCGGGTGGGTTCGCCGTGGCCCATAACGGCAATCTGACCAATGCCCTGACGTTGCGTCAATTGTTGGTCAGCAAGGGGTCTATCTTTCAGTCAACGTCGGATTCAGAGGTTATCATTCATCTGGTGGCCACCAGTACCTATCTCACGCTGAAAGACCGTTTTATCGATGCCCTGCGCCGGATTGAGGGGGCGTTCGCCATCGTCGCCCTCAGCAATGACAGCCTGATTGGCGCCCGTGACCCCCTTGGCGTGCGTCCTCTGGTATTAGGCAAGCTATCCAATGGCAGCTGCATTTTTGCCTCTGAGACTTGCGCGCTGGATATTATTGGCGCGGACTATATCCGCGATGTGGAACCAGGTGAAGTCGTGACCATCACCGGCGGTAAAATTCATTCCATGAAACCTTTTGGAACCCATAAACCCCGGCCCTGTATTTTCGAGCATGTCTATTTCTCACGTCCCGACAGCCTGTCCGGCGGGCAGAGTATCTATAAGGTGCGCAAGAATATTGGCAAGGAGCTGGCCAAGGAAGCAAAGGTCAATGCGGACCTTGTGGTTCCGGTCCCGGATTCCGGCACCCCGGCGGCCATTGGCTATGCGCAGGAAGCGGGTATTCCCTTTGAGCTGGGCATCATCCGTAATCATTATGTAGGCCGGACCTTCATCGAGCCCTCTGACCAGATCCGCCATCTGGGCGTTAAGCTGAAACATAACGCCAACCGGGGGGAGCTGGAAGGCAAGATTGTTGTGCTGGTAGATGACAGTATTGTGCGCGGCACCACCTCGACTAAGATCGTTGACATGGTGCGTCAGGCCGGCGCCAAAGAGGTTCATATGCGCATCGCCAGCCCGCCCACCACCGGCCCCTGCTATTACGGTGTTGATACCCCGGAAAAAGATAAATTGCTGGCGGCCAATATGACAATTGCGGAAATGACAAAATATATCGGGGCGGACAGCCTCGACTTTGTCTCCATCGACGGATTATACCGCGCCGTTAGCGAAAGCATGCGGGACAGTGATAATCCCCAATATTGCGACGCCTGTTTTACCGGGGAATATCCCACCTCCCTGACGGACAAGGAACAGAAAGACGCCCCGGCGCAAATTTCATTCCTCAAAGAAATAAGATTAAAATCATGACAAAACGACTGAATGGAAAAGTTGCCCTGATTACAGGGGCGACGCGCGGCATTGGGGCTGGTGTGGCAAAGGCCCTCGCCCGCGAAGGTGCTCATATTATTTTGACAGGCCGCACCACCGGTGCCTTGGAAGAAATGGATGATGCGGTACGCGAACTTGGGGCTGAAACCACCCTTGTCCCCATGGATTTACAGGATTTCGACGCCATTGACAGGCTCGGCGGCCATGTGGCCGAAATATGGGGACGGCTGGATATTCTGATCGGTAATGCGGGCATCCTTGGCCCGATCAGCCCCCTTGGCCATATTTCACCTAAAGAATGGGAAAAGCTGATGGCGATCAATGTGACCGCCAATTACCGTCTGTTACGCTCCTTTGACCCGCTTCTAAAGGCCGCAGAGGCCGCAAGAGCGGTTTTTGTGACCTCTACAGTAGCCGAAGACTGCCGGGCCTATTGGGGCGGTTATGCCACCACCAAAGCCGCGCTCAATTGCATGGTCAAGACCTATGCCCTTGAGGTGGCCAATGTGACCAGCATCCGGGCCAATATCCTCAACCCCGGCCCCATCCGCACCAACATGCGTTCCGCCGCCATGCCCGGAGAGGACCCGGACACTCTGGACACCCCCGACGACATTGCACCGCTGTTTGTAAAAATGTGCCTGCCCCAATTTCAAGAAAATGGCCGGATTATTTCCTATAGGGATTATAAGGCCGGCGTTTACGGGGAAATTCTCTAAACGCCCTCCCCCACACAAACGTGCCACCCTAAATTTAGTTCAGGGTCCATGTTTCGAATATCTAGATGGTGGACAGGTGGATTCTGAAACAAGTTCAGAATAACCTAATGGGGTGACAAAATATCCAAACAGCTGTCGTTCCTGCGGAGGCAGGAACCCAGTGAAACAAATCAAGTCTTCTACGAAGTCATTTTTCTTTAGCTAGATTCCTGCCTACGCAGGAATGACGGGAGAAAAAAGCATAAATAATGGGAGAAAAAACTACTTTCGTTCCCATGTGGTGCCGTCTGGGCCATCCAACAAGGCTATGCCCTGCTCAGCAAGGTCATTACGGATTTCATCGGCACGGGTGAAGTCTTTGTTCTTCTTGGCTTCCGCGCGTTCAACAATCAGCTTTTCAATTGCTGCCGTTTCATCATCCCTGCCCCCGTCAAACCAATCATCCTGCTCCAAAACGCCAAACAGATTAGCGGCGGCTTTTAGCTGTTTCTTGGCCGTATCATCATTCACGGCCTTTTTGGCAAGGCTGTTCAGTTCGGCAATGGCTTTTGGGGTGTTCAGGTCATCGCGCAGGGCGTCCAAAATGGGTTCCGGCACCTCAACCCCGTCCGTCTCAACGTCTTTGGTCAGGCGATACCAGCGGTCCAGTTGTTTTTGGGCTTGCCGGATACCATCACGGCTGAAATCTACAGGTTGGCGGTAATGGGCGGTGAGCAGGCACATGCGGATGGCTTCGCCTTTGCCGGGAAATTCTTCCAGCAAGTCATGAACCGTGACAAAATTGCCAAGGGATTTGGACATTTTCTCGCCGTCCACCGTAAGATACCCATTATGCATCCAATAATTAGCCAACGGCGCCCCATCATGGGCACAGCGGCTTTGGGCGATTTCATTTTCATGGTGAGGGAAGATCAGGTCCAGCCCGCCGCCGTGAATATCAATGGTCGGTCCAAAATTATCCTCAATCATGCAGCTACATTCCAGATGCCAGCCCGGACGGCCCCGGCCCCACGGGCTGTCCCATCCCGGCTGTTCATCCGTGGAGGGCTTCCACAGAATGAAATCAGCGGCATCTTTCTTGTATGACGCCACATCAACCCGCGCCCCGGCGATCATTTCATTGAGCTTGCGGCCCGACAGCTCACCATAATCAGCCATGCTGGGGACGGAAAACAGCACATGACCGTCCTGTTCGTAGGCATGGCCTTTGTCTATCAAGTCCGCTGTCATGACAATCATCTGGTCAATATAGTCGGTGGCTTTTGGCGTAATATCCGGTGATCCCGCATTGAGCGCCGCCATATCTGCCGCATAGATCGCAGCATATTTCTCGGTAATATCGGAAATTGCCATCCCGCTCTGCTGGGCGGCCTCAATAATCTTGTCGTCAATATCGGTTATATTGCGCGCGTAGGTGACTTTTTTATAGTCATGGCGTAACAGCCGCACCAACAGGTCAAACACCACAACAGGCCGCGCATTGCCCACATGGGCATAGTTATAGACCGTCGGGCCGCAAACATAAAGGCTCACATAATCCGGCTTGATCGGTTTAAAGTCTTCTTTTTTCCTGGTCAGGGTGTTGTAAAGTTTGAGTTTCATGCGACCTTACCCTGAAGGCGGGCCTTAACAATTTCCGGGTCAATGAGCGGCAGCAAAGCCCCCATCTCCGGCCCGTGATCCATGCCCGTGATCGCCTGACGCAGGGGCATAAACAAAGAGCGGCCCTTGGCCCCGGTCTGTTCCTTAACCACGGTGGTCCAGCTTTTCCAAGTGGTTTCATCCCACGGGGCCGCTGGCAGCAAGCCCAAGGCCTGATCCAAAAAGGATTGATCCTCAATTTTTGGTTCAAGCGGCCCTTTAACTATAGTTCGGAACATATTAATATCATTAAGTTTATTGATATTATTCCGGCATATATTCCACAGAGCCTCATCAACGCCGTCAAGGCGATCCGCCACAGCGGAAAAATCCGTTTGATGAAGGATTTTAGCATTCAAAACCTCAAGATCCTTGGGGTCAAATTTAGCGGTAGAGCGGCTGTATTTGGCGAAATAAAACCCCGCAATCAACGGCTCCAAAGAGGTCATCGGTTCAATGGGCTCAGAGGAACCAAGCCGCGCCAGAAGGCTGTTGATACTCATGGCTTCCAAACCGTCCTCATCCCGGTAGGACTGAATACTTGCGGTGCCAAGACGTTTTGACAGCCCCTCACCTCCTGCCCCGGTGAGCAGGGAGAAATGCGCATAGGCCGGCGTCCTGCCGCCTAGGGCCTCAAACAACTGTGTCTGAACCGCGCTATTGGTCGCATGGTCCTCACCGCGCATAATATGGGTAATTTCAAAGTCTATATCATCGACCACCGATGGCAGGGTATAGAGAAAGCTGCCGTCCCCGCGGATCAGGATAGGATCGCTCAGGGCCTCAAGGTCAAAGCTCAAGGGCCCCTTGACCAGATCATGCCATTCCACCCGCGCGGGCAGGTTCAGCTTGAACCGCCAGTGGGGCGCACGGCCCTCGGCTTCATAGGTGGCAATTTCACCCTCTGTCAAAGACAGTCCGGCCCGGTCATATACGGGCGGCTTGCCCTGCCCCAGCTGAACTTTGCGTTTAAGCTCCAGTTCCTGCCCGGTTTCATAGCAGGGATACAGACGCCCGTCTGCTTTGAGTTTTTCCACGGCCTGAGCGTAACGGTCAATGCGGTCCGACTGACGGGCAGTTTCATCCCATGTCAGGCCCAACCATGTGAGATCCCGTTCAATGGCCTCGGCAAAATCCTCGGTCGAGCGCGCCGCATCCGTATCATCAAAACGCAACAGGAATGTTCCGCCCTGCTGGCGACAAAAAAGCCAGTTAACTAGGGCGGTACGGATATTTCCCACATGCAAAAGCCCGGTGGGGCTTGGGGCAAAGCGAACTTTTACGGACATAAATATTTTTTCTCATTCTTCGGTTTTGGCATTGCGAAAACCGTTGGTTATGGGATAACGACGATCCCGGCCAAAATTCCGCCGGGTCAGTTTAACACCGGGCGGGGCCTGTCGTCTTTTATACTCCGCGATATACAGCAGATGCTCGATGCGTGCAACCGTCTCTCTGTCATGGCCTTTGGCCACAATGTCCGCCACAGGCATTTCCTGTTCCACAAGGCAGTTCAGAATATCATCCAGTATTTCATAGGGCGGCAGGCTGTCCTGATCCGTCTGATCCGGTTTCAGCTCAGCCGTGGGTGGCTTGGTGATGATATTTTCCGGCATGACCTGTCCCTTTGGCCCAAGGCCGCCTGTGGGATGGTGACTATTACGCCATTCGCTAAGGGCAAAAACATCCGTTTTATAGAGGTCTTTCAAGACCGAATAACCACCGCACATATCGCCGTACAGCGTCGCATAGCCCACGGACATTTCCGATTTATTGCCCGTGGTCAGCACCATATGGCCAAATTTATTGCTGATCGCCATGAGCAAAACCGCCCTGATCCGCGATTGCAGATTTTCCTCAGTGGTGTCGGCCTCCGTCCCGGCAAACTGCCCGGCCAGCATCACATCATAGGCCTGAACCGCTGGTTCAATGGGAATATTATCAATCCGCGCCCCGATCCAGTCCGCACAGAGGGCCGCATCCAGCAGGCTTTCCTCGCTAGTATATTTTGACGGCATCATCACCAGATGAACCTTGTCCGCGCCCAAAGCATCCACGGCCACCACCGCACTGATGGCACTGTCAATGCCGCCGGACATGCCCAGCACCACACCGGGGAAACGGTTTTTCTGCACATAATCCCGAAGGCCGGTCATCATGGCCTGATACAGGGCCTCATGGCCCGTTGGCACCTCATGTATATCTGCGGGAACGCAGGCCCATACGCCTGTATCATTCTGCCAGACTGTCTCATGGATATTTTCCCGCCAGCTTTCACTGCGCACCGCAAGCTGTCCATCCCCATTTAGCACAAAACCACCGCCATCAAAGGCTAGTTCATCCTGCCCGCCCACCTGATTGACATAAATCAGAGGCCGCGATGTCTCGGAAACCCGTTCCTGTGCCAATGTCTCGCGTTCCTCATGCTTGCCCTGCTCAAAGGGGGAGCCATTGAGGACAATCAGAATTTCAGCCCCGTCTGTGCATAGGGCATTGGATACCTCCGGCTGCCACATATCCTCGCAGATCATAACGCCCAGCTTCACCCCCCGAAAAGACAAAGCTTTTGGGTCCGGCCCGGCGGCAAATACGCGCTTTTCGTCAAATACGCCGTAATTGGGCAAATCAACCTTGTGACGGATGGCGGCGATCTTGCCCTTATCCAGTAAAATGGCGGAATTATAGAGCTGTGCCCCTTCCCGCCAACAAGTCCCAATCAGCATGGCCGGTCCGTCATCTGCGGACAGAGCCGCCAGTTCCGTGACCTTGTCCATAGCTGCCTTCTGGAAAGCTCCTTTCAGGACAATATCTTCCGGTGGATAGCCGATCAGGCACAGCTCGCTATAGACCACAAGGTCGGCATCATTCTGCCGCGCAGTCTCCCGCGCGGCCAGAATTTTATCAAAATTACCGGATAAATCCCCAACCGTGGGGTTCAGACTTGCAAGCGTGATTTTCAACTGTTTCAAACCCTTTCAAATCAGGCCTGCGCAGTATCACCCTGTTTCTGCAATGCCAATGCCTGACGTTCTTCTTTTAGACTTTCTGCGATCAAAAAGGCAAGCTCAAGTGACTGGCTGGCGTTCAGGCGTGGGTCACAGAATGTGCGGTAACGGTCAGCCAACTTCTCATCGGTGATGGCCTCGGCCCCTCCCGTACATTCGGTCACATTCTGTCCGGTCATCTCAAAGTGAACCCCGCCCGCATAGGTGCCCATGGTGCGATGCACCCGGAAAAAGCGGCGGATTTCTGCCAAAACCTGCTCAAAAGGACGGGTTTTAAAACCGGTAGACGACTTGATGGTATTACCATGCATGGGGTCCGACGACCAGACAACCTGACAGCCTTCTTCCGTGATCCGGCGGATAACAGGCGGTAGTTTTTCTTCCAAAAGATCGGCCCCCATACGGCAGATTAAAGTGATCCGTCCGGCCTCATTTTGCGGGTTGAGCTTGTCCAAAATGCGAATCAAATCATCCATATCCGTAGTCGGCCCCACCTTGACCCCGAGCGGGTTGCCAATGCCGGACAGAAATTCAATATGGGCTTCATCCAGAATCCGGGTCCGGTCGCCCACCCATAACATATGGCCCGATGTGTCGTACCAGCCGCCCGTTGTGCTGTCCACACGGGTCAGGGCTTCCTCATACCACAGCAGCAAAGCCTCGTGGGAGGTATAGAAATCTGTACCGCTTAATTCACGGGTATCCGCATCAACGCCGCAGGCCCGCATAAAGCGCAGAGCTTCGTCAATACGGTCCGCCATATCGCTATATTGTTCCGACGCCGGGTTATTTTTAACGAACTCCAGATTCCACTGGTGAACCTTATGCAAATTGGCATACCCCCCCTGAGCAAAGGCGCGAAGCAGGTTCAGCGTGGACGCCGACTGACTGTAAGCCTTCAACATGCGTTTGGGGTCCGGGATGCGGGATTCAGCGGTAAATTCCAGCCCGTTGATGATGTCCCCCCGGTAGCTGGGCAATTCAACGCCATTTTCCGTTTCAAAATCCGAACTGCGCGGCTTGGCAAATTGCCCCGCCATACGGCCTACTTTGACCACCGGACAGGCCGCCGCATAGGTCATGGCCACGGACATCTGAAGCAATACCCGGAAGGTATCGCGAATATTATCCGCATGAAATTCATCGAAGCTCTCCGCACAGTCACCGCCCTGCAATAAAAAAGCCTTGCCTTGGGCCACGTCTGCCAGCTGCGACGTCAGGCGTCTTGCTTCACCCGCAAAAACCAATGGCGGACAGATACTTAATTCTGCCTCAACTTTTTCAAGTTCTGCCGGGTCGGTATAGGTCGGAACCTGCCGTATGGCTTTTGTCCGCCAACTATCCGGTGTCCAGTTCTTACTCATATGTCCATCCATTCTTTTAAACTCAGGGCTTCATATAAAACCCTTCGCCCCACAAGGCCAGAAAAATCAACAGGTTTGAGAAATTTTCTTCTAAAAAATATACTTTCAACAGGATATTATTTCATAAGAACAAATTCTTC
>JAADFR010000104.1:0-7817 GCA_013152755.1 Alphaproteobacteria bacterium | reverse complement strand
ATACCCTGTATAATTTCAGCTGAATCCGGCCCTATGATATGAACCCCAATAACCTTGTCCGTTGATTTCTGGACTATCATCTTCATCAGCGAACGTTCAGGCCGTCCGCTGAGGGTGAATTTCATGGATTTATATTCTGACCGGAAAATCTGAATATCGTCACCGTATTTCTCCCGGGCCTCAGCCTCGCTCAGACCCACAGTGCCTATGGAAGGCTGAGAAAAGACGGCGGTCGGGATATTTTCATAGTCAACGAAGGTCGGCGTATCATTAAATTGGGTCGCGGCCAGTGCCGCCCCTTCCTTGATCGCCACCGGGGTTAGCTGAATTTTTCCGGTCACATCGCCAACCGCAAAGATATTATCCACGGAGGTTTTATAATATTCATCAATGATGATGGCGCCGTTCGCCTCCATTTTAACGCCCAAATCTTCCAGCCCCATATTCTTTGAGTTTGGAACCCGCCCGGTGGCAAACATGACCGCGTCCACCTCAAGCGATGACCCATCGGTCAGGGTAAGGGTCAGGCCGGCATCGGTTTTGGCAATCTCTGTGACGTTTGGTGCCGACCCGCACATCAATGTCCTTCTTGCTCATTTCCTCATTCAGTTTGTCGGCAATATCCTGATCAAAGCCCCGCAAAATCTGAACCCCCCGGTACAACAGATGGGTTTCAACGCCCATGCCATTGAATATACCAGCGAACTCAACGGCAATATAACCGCCGCCCACAACCGCGAGTTTTTTGGGCAGTGTTTCCAGATGAAAGGCCTCATTGGATGTAATGGCATGCTCAATCCCCGGAATATCCGGCATTTGGGGCCAGCCACCGGTGGCAATCAGGATTTTGTCCGCCGTGATGGTCCGCGCACCCTCAGCCGAGGTCAGTTCAACCGTATGGGCATCTTGCAACCTGCCCCGGGCCTGAATGATCTCAACATTATGATTGTCCAGATTATTGATATACAGCCCGTTCAGGCGATCAATTTCCTTGTCCTTGGCGGCAATTAGCGCGGGCCAGTCGAAGCTATGTTCGGCTTCCGACCAGCCAAAACCCACCGCATCCTTGAAATGGGACGAATACTCAGAGGCATAGACAAACAGCTTTTTAGGCACGCAGCCCCGTATGACACAGGTGCCGCCGACCCGATAGTCCTCGCACAGACCAACCTTTGCGCCGTAGGTTGCGGCCATACGGCTGGCCCGGACGCCGCCGGACCCGGCGCCGATAACGAAGAAATCATAATCATACATATTTTTTTCCTGAATATATTTTATGTGCAAGACTTTAATTTAAGCCATGCATAGAAAATATCAAGTGTCAGAAAAAATCAAGTGCCAGAAAAAATCATGTAACGGGGGCAAAGAATAGTTTATAGTTTACAACTTCATTAACAAAGATAATTGGGGGATTACCCGTGAAAAACAAAAAAACACTGACCTTTGTCGCACTCCTTGTCATCATTTTTGGCGTGGCCCCCTATTTCTTGGGTAATATTGCCAAAGATAACATTGAAAAGCAGGCTGCTCTTATTTCCAGCACGCCGGGATATAGTCTTAAAATTCGTGAATATGATCAGGGATGGTTTACCTCCCACGCGGTTATCGCTTACGGTTTTGATCAACACACGTTAAATATCCTCGAAAAATCGGCAAAGAAAGATATTGACAAAAATATCATAAATATCCTGAAAGACGGCTTTGTTTTCGACCTTGAAATAGCACACGGACCGATCACTTTTCAAAATGGTGTCAATTTAGCCCTTCTGACCATGGTTGGACAGCTTGCCAATACAGAAAGCCAATCCGGCAAGACATTGGACCTGTTTTCTTCTGTATCATACGGCGGTGCTACCGAAATTAATATCAATAGCCCGAGCCTGAAAATCGACTATTCAGATATGATTGGGCAGAAAATGATCGTGGGTTATGACAATATAACCATGAACGCCAGCTTGAATGCGGCACTTGATGAATATGACCTCCATTTCGCCATGGATCAACTGACCCTGAATATGGAAGGCGTGGCAGTTATCATGGAACAGATGGACCTGAATGCGAATGGTCAGAAAATTAATGATTATCTCTGGCTGGGCAAAGGCAGAACCACGGTCAAGAAATTTAATTTAAATACCACCAAAAATAAAAAACTTGCCTTGTCTCTCGATGACTTCAACACTGATTATAATTTCCGCAAGGAAAGTGATACAGCCCTGACCATGAATCTAAATGCCAATATGGATGAAATGGCAATCAGTGATATTATTTTAAGAAATTTCCAGTTTGATATGGACATCAACCATCTGAACATAGATGCGACGACCGATTATGTAAAATCCATACAGGAAATCTACCAGAATTCTGACGGCAAAACGCTTGATCCAAAAGAGTTTGAGGCGAAATCAAAAATTATTTTGGCGAAGGCTGGTGAGAAAGCGCTCAAAGACTCTCCTGAACTTATTATCAACAACTATGCCTTCTCAATAGGGGATGGTACCTTTAACAGTGACGGTAAAATCACTTTTGACGGCAATGGACTTGAAAATATCCAGCAACTATCCGACCCAGTCACCTTGAATAAAAGGTTGACGGTTATAGCCAATGTCAATTTTGATAAATCTCTGGCAAAGGCCATAACCGGAATTGCCATGAAAAAGCAGATGGCCGCCGGCGGTGTTGATATAGCCAGCATGCCCGCAGAACAGCTGGACCAAATGATTGAGGTGCAAACAACAACCGCTCTTCAAGGATTCGTTAATAACGGCTATATCAAGCAGGACGGCAAAAATTACAAGGCCAACTTTGAAATGCAAAACGGCCAAAGACTTATTAACGGTAAAGCTCTGGCCATTCCGGGAATGTGACCGACTGATATTTCATTTTTAGAATAGGGAAAACAAACTTACATCGGGAGGCTTAGATGAACCAAATATTTGCCCATGGCATTTATGTTGCCATTTTTTTACTTTTAACAGGTTCTGCATCGGCTCAGGTCCATGACCCAAAAGCCTTGAATGCCCGCCCCTTGCAGGCTACCGGTCCCATAGCCCCGCGACTGACAGGGCTGGGCGACCATCATTTTGAAATAACAACCAAAAACCCTCAATCACAATATTTCTTCGATCAGGGCTATAGGCTTACCATGGGATTTAATCATTCCGAAGCGCTTCGTGCTTTTAAAGAAGCCGTAAGGCTTGATCCGGGCAATGCCATGGCCTATTGGGGGTGGGCTTTGGTTCTCGGCCCGAATTTAAATCTGCCCATGCAGGAAGGGGTGGTGGCCCAAGCCTATTCCGCCATTCAAATGGCTGTCAAATTAAAACGACAGGTATCTGTTCGGGAACAAGCCTATATTGAAGCCCTTGCTAGCCGTTACAGCAATAACCCAAAATCCGATAGACCCACATTGGATAAGGCCTATGTCGATGCCATGGCCTCTCTTGTCAGGCAATATCCTGACGATCTGGAGGCCGCAACGCTCTATGCCGCAGCTCTGATGAATACCAACCCCTGGGATTATTGGTATGCAGATGGAACGCCAAAACCACAGACTGAAATTATTCTGTCAACATTGCAATCCGTTATTGACCGCAACCCCGACCATGCGGGTGCCCATCATTATCTTATTCATACCGTAGAAACCTTTCGGCCGGAACTTGGGGTTGCCAGTGCCGACAAGCTGGGCAAGCTGATGCCCGGCGCAGGTCACCTTGTACATATGCCATCCCATATTTATATGCGGGTTGGCCGCTATGCGGATTCATATGCCACGAATATTCTGGCCGTACAGGCGGATGAGGGCTATATCACTCAATGCCGCGCGCAGGGCCTGTATCCGCTGGCATATTACCCCCATAATCTTCATTTTCTGGTCTGGTCAGCCATGTTTCAGGGACGCAGTAAAGAGGCCCTTGTCGCCGCCCGTCAGGTGGCATCCGCCATCCCGGAAAACTCAACAGAAAACAGCTGGGCCCTCTATGAAACATTTCGCAGCCAGCCAATGTTTGTCATGGTACGTTTTGGCAAATGGGCAGAGATGCTTGCGGAGCCACAACCGGATGAGACAGCCCGGTTTATGACCGGAGTCTGGCATTACGGGCGCGGCATGGCCTATATAAATCAAGGCAAAGTAATTCTGGCGCAGACAGAGCTGGCCCAACTTGTCAAATTGCGCGAAAATGCCGAAAGTGATCAATCCTATTATTTAGGATTTGGCGCTGCCGGTGCCCTACTCACCATCGCAGAAGAAGTATTAACCGGCGAAATTGCTGGCAAACAGGGTAAATATAAAGACGCTATCACCCATTTGGACAGGGCCGTGCGTCTGGAAGACGGCCTGCGTTACAATGAACCATCTGATTGGTATTTTCCGGTACGCCACGTTCTGGGTGCATTGCTATTGGAAGCGGGCTACCCCGCAGAAGCCGAGGTAGTTTATTGGGAAGACCTCCGGCGCAATCCAAAAAATGGCTATTCATTATTTGGCCTGAAGCAAAGCTTAATAGCCCAGGGGAAAACAGATATAGCCAATGTAACCAACGCGCGTTTCATCCGCGCATGGCAGAATGCCGATGTAGATCTTAAAACATCACGCTATTAAATTAAACCATATTCGCTTAAGCCGCCCGTTTAGGGCCCACAGATTTTCTTTTAGGTGAGAATGTTTTATTGCCGCCTGTGTCTTTGCCCCGTGGCTTGTGGCTTCTCACGGGTTTCTTGGTGCTTAGGGCCTTTTTGCCGCCGCGTAATTTCTTGCGGGCAAAAGGTTTCACTTCAGCGTCTTTCTTTTTGAACGGCTTTTTCTTCGCGCCGGTTTTTACAAATTCGGATTTGTCTTCACGCTTTGTTTCGATCTTTGGCGGTTTGCCGAGCAGCTTGCCTAATACCGGATCATCACTGTGCTTGCGGGCCTCTGCAGTCCATGGGTCATAGCGCTTGGCTTCCTGACGCGCGGGCTTTACGGGTTTTGTGTGCTTTGCCGTCTTTTTAGGCGCGCTGCTACGGTCGTCTTTTTTCCAGTCACTATTGGCGGCCCGAACCCGATCACGGGGTTTATAGCGGTCCGACTTCTGACGGCTAAAACGATCACCCCGGTCGCCCCGGTCGTTCCGATCACGGGAGAAACGGCCTTTGCCGCCCTTGCCCTTGCCGCGCGATGTCACATCAATGTGATACTCGTGGTCAGCGTCCACCTCAATAGGCTGCTTGATCAGGCTTTCGATCGGACGGAGCAGGCGCATATCGCTGGGGTCACAAAAGGATATGGCGATCCCCTTTGCCCCGGCGCGGCCTGTACGGCCAACCCGGTGAATATAATTTTCCGGCTCAATCGGCAGCTCATAATTGATCACATGGCTGATGCCCTCCACATCAATGCCCCGCGCCGCCACATCGGTGGCCACCAGAACTCTGGTCCGTCCGCGCCGGAAATTCATCAGGATTTTTTCCCGTACCCGTTGACGCTTATCGCCGTGAATGGCGTCGGACCGGATGCCTTTTTCATGAAGCTCTTTGGACAAAGCGTCCGCGCCCAGTTTTGTCCGGGCAAAAACCAATGCCTTTTCCACATTATCCCCGGACAGGATTTCGGCCAGCAGTTTGGCCTTGTCTTTCCGGCTCACATTCATAATTTTATGGTCAATGGTATCAGCCACAGCGGTTTTCTTTTGAATTTCCACATTCACCGGATCATTGAGCAGGTTTCTGGTGAGGTTCCGAACCTTCTGGTTCATGGTGGCGGAAAACAGAACGGTCTGATGTTCCTCAGGCAGGCTGTCTGAAATATCGCGCACATCATCGATGAAGCCCATGTCCAGCATCCGGTCCGCTTCGTCCAGAATGAAGATACCAGTATCGGCGAACTTCACATTCTTGCGGCCAATATGGTCGATCAGGCGACCCGGTGTCGCCACCAGAATATCAACCCCACGCCGGAGCTTGTTGGTTTGTGGTGGATAGGGTTGTCCCCCGGCCACAACAAGGCTGCGTAATTTTGTACCCTTGCTGAAGGTAACAATGCATTGCTCGATCTGCATGGCCAACTCGCGGGTCGGGGCAAGGATCAAGACGCGCGGCATATTCTGACGCGGTTTTTGATAATCCTGCAACAGCTTGTCAATCATGGGCAAGGCAAAGGCCGCCGTCTTGCCGCCGCCGGTCTGGGCAATGCCGATCAGGTCACGGCCTTCCATCAAGGGCGGAATGGCCATTGTCTGAATCTTTGTCGGCGTGCTAAAGCCTTCATGTTCAACTGCGGTGAGAATAGAATCGGCTAGGCCAAAAGCCTCAAAGCCAGAATCGTTAAGTCCAGAATCGTCAAGTAATGGCGCATCCATATGCGTCATGGCATAGTCCTTTCGCGACTGTTCATGGTGCTGAACACCATATTTACATCCGCGATTGCACTTGACCGTTAACGCTGGTTATACATGGTTATACAAACCATGGCTGCTAGGCGGAATAATTTAGTTGGCCGTGTTTGCCGTCTTTCCACAGCAAAGTCAAGCTTTATATATGTATGGCATGTCCAAGGGCCGCCAATGCGCTCTCCGCAAAGGATTCGCCCACCGTCGGATGAACATGGATAGTGCCTTCAATATCCTCAAGCCGGGCGCCCATTTCAAGGGCCAGAGCAAATTCTCCGGACAATTCGGATATATGAGGTCCAACCGCATGAATGCCGATGATCACATGATTGTCCTTACGGGCGGTAATACGCACAAAACCCTCCCCCGCTTCCATGGTCAGCGCCCGGCCATTGGCCATCAGCGGAAATTTACCAACAATGGTTTCTATCCCGTCCGCCTTGGCCTCGGACGCCGATTGGCCGACTGCGATAATCTCAGGATCGGTAAAACAAACGGCCGCAATGGCATTGGGAGCAAACTCACGTTTCCGGCCGGCAATGATCTCCGCCACGATTTCCCCCTGAGCCGAGGCCCGGTGCGCCAGCATGGGCACCCCGGTAATATCGCCAATGGCCCAGACGTTTTTCATAGAGGTCCGGCACATATTATCAATTTTGATAAAGCCGCCGCCCAGATCAACGGCCATATTCTCAAGACCCCAACCGTCCAGATTGGGCCTGCGCCCCACGGTAACGAGCAGTTTATCGGCGGCTATGGTGTGTTCGTTGCCATCCTTATCCTTGTAAGACAGGCTACCCTCGTTCCAGCCCGTAGCCTTGGCCCCCAAGTGAACCGTAATGTCATGCTTGTCGAGCCATTTTTGCACGGGCGCGGTCAGTTCCCTGTCATAGGTAGCAAGAATCCTCTCGTCTGCCTCAACAAAAGTCACCTGCGCGCCGAGCTTGCGGTAGGCAATCCCAAGTTCCAGCCCAATATAACCCGCCCCGACCACGACCAATTTTTCTGGTACGTCAGTTAAGCTCAGGGCTTCCGTAGAGGATAATATATCCCCGCCAAATGGCAGGAAGGGCAATTCAGTGGCCTTAGACCCGGTGGCAAGGATGACGTTTTCTGCGGTTATGGTCACAGGCCCATCTGCCGTATCCACCACGCAGGTTTTGGCATTTTTAAAAGTTGCCCAGCCTTTGACCTGCTTCACCTTGGCTTTTTTCAGTAAGCTGTCCACGCCGCCGTTCAGGCGGTCAACAATGCCGTCTTTCCATGCCATAGTTTTTGTGAAATCAAGAACAGGCTTTTCGCTTAGGGAAATGCCCAAATGGCCGTCCCCCGTATGCTGTGATAGTGCCGCATATTTATCGGCCGCATGAATCAATGCTTTTGACGGGATACAGCCCCGGATCAGGCAGGTGCCCCCAACCCGGCCGCCCTCCACAATGATGGTGTCCAAGC
>JAADFR010000103.1 GCA_013152755.1 Alphaproteobacteria bacterium | reverse complement strand
GATTATTCAATCCGATCAGAACGCTGCCCCCATCTATACTGCTGCCTAGAATTTTGGTAATATTAACCCCCGGAATACCAGGTGCTTCTGCACCAATCAGCCCCGCCGCAAAATCAGTCAGGCCAGTTGTCGGCGTGCCAAAAGGATCACTGCCAAACAAAGTTCCAATGACACGTTTTCCGTTGTCATTGGCAAAAAATACTGAGTTACCAAAGACAAACGGGGCCGATGATTGGGCATCAGTGACAAGAGGGGCTAGATTATCAAAGCGGTTACCCGCCAGAATGACACGCGTTCCCAAAAGATCATCCCGTGATGTCAAGACCATGAGCTCACCCGCTGGCGTGACGGTAAATCCCGGATTTGTATGGAAAATTTCACCACAGGTCGTGCTGTTAGTGGTACATTCACTGACAAGCGGCGTAAAGAGTGGTAATATCATACCATCCATTATAATTGCTATTGGCGTACCACCCGAACTTGACCATATACCGGCAGTAAGCTCATTATTAAAGGGCCCCGTCCCGTCATCAGAATAGCCAAAAAAGTAAACGTTGCCGTTATTGTCAATCAGCGGCAGGTCGGGTGTGAAAAGCCCCGCACCGGGTATGCCCAGAAAAAAGGTGCCCCCTAATTCGGGCTCAAGGTCACCATCCTCGACAATGACATCAATTTCCACAGTGATTGGCGGCGCAACCTGTGCGGCGACATTTGATATAAAGCTCGTTGCCACCAATGCCGTACAGCCCATCAGGCAACGGGCAAAATACCGGGAACGGGACTTTTTTAAGTTTTTTCCAGAAAAAATTTGTGAATAAGTTATCATCCATTTTCCTCCTATTTTTATGGGCCGTTGCCGAAACTCACAGCAACCGCACTGTCGGGGACAAAGCCCGACAGGTCATTAAAAATAGGTGTCAATTATGGATCGTGGTACGCGATTTCACTTTATTGGTATGTTATTAACTGAACCACTTAAACACAATAAACCACATGTACATCAATATACAATGGCAAGGGACACCCCCCTGATGGTTACGAAAATATATTCATGGTAATACAATCACTATTATACAACAATATACTGTAAAAGTCACGCTAAAGAACTTTTACTATCTGAACATTGTCGCCAAAGCAGGCTGTATTGTCCTCTTCCGGCATCGCCACATTAAAAGCGCGTTACCAGAAGAGAGTATGAATCTGCTCTTATCGCCGCCTATATTCCTCTGAATAACCCCGACTTAACCCGTTGCCGAGCAAATTATTTCCCGAAGACGGCAGTAAAAACAGACCGTAGCCGCTTTGTGCAGAGCAACCAAAGGTACCGCCATTCGTGCCGTCGATTTTGATGGAAAATGTTCAATTAAACTATCTTTTTTGTTCTTGCGTAAACGACTTTTTCTCATATCTATAATGATAACTTTTATTCAGCGGCAATCACTTGTTTCACCCCACATTCACCAGCCACAGGCCGGATTTGATTTCTTTGAGGGTGATCTCCATATCCAGAAACTTTCGGATAACGGCTATATTTGTTTTCAGGTGCAGGCTCGGGCGCAGGGTGGTATATCGGCCACGGCCCGCCAAAGCCATCGGCAACAGCAACTGATCCGCCAGATAGGGGCCAATCACGGCTTCGCTGCTCAGATAGCGGTTTGCGGCCTTGCAGGCGCAAGTAGTGAAGAAATTCGCGTTCAACTATATGAGTCTTTAAAAGAAATGGGACATGGTAGAGCTCAGGCCTGCCTGTTTGAGGCGTCCTGTTTGCACTGACACAGCCCAGACCATCAATAACAGTGAGCATGCGAAACGATAGACCATCATGGGATCTGGCCATGACAAAATCATATGCCCATACATGGTTTTTCCAACATGGCCTTAGACGGATGCCCAGATATAGGGGGTAGATAACATTAACGGGCCGCAGACATGGTGGCGCGAAAGCGGATCAGGGCCAGGAGGAACAGCACAGTACCAATGGCTAACATGGCCAGCATTTGGGGCCAGACGATGTCTATGCCGGCGCCGCGAAATAGAACGGCCTGGGCAAAGCTGGTAAAATGGGTTGACGGGGCCGCCTGCATAATAATTTGCAGGGATTTTGGCATACCTTCAAGGGGGGAGGTGCCGCCGGAAAGCATA
The DNA here is from genome assembly GCA_013152755.1 of Alphaproteobacteria bacterium. Taxonomy (GTDB): domain Bacteria; phylum Pseudomonadota; class Alphaproteobacteria; order Sphingomonadales; family Emcibacteraceae; genus Paremcibacter. Next base: position 2,280 of record JAADFR010000103.1, on the reverse strand, counting down.
TTCATCACCACAAAAAACGGAATGGCCAGCAGGGCGAATTGGGGCATGGATCTGGCAAATGTCGACAGCATGATCCCCAGCGCTGTCATGGCATAAAGAAACAAGGCGGTCCCCAGAAGGAACAAGGGAATTGACCCGGTAATTTTGACGGCTAAAACGCCTTGCACTACGGTGTAAAGTGAAACCGTCACCGCCAGTAAAATCGCCGCCCCATTGGCCCATATCTTGGCCAGCATAATCTCGCCCGGCGTGACCGGCATGACCAGAAGATGTTCAATGGTCCCTCTTTCCCGTTCGCGAATGACCGCAGCGCCTGACAGGATCAGAGACAGCATCGTGATATTGGATACCACCTGCATCACAGACATGAACCAGCTGGATTGAAGGTTGGGGTTAAATTTTGTCCGCATACTCAAGGTAACGGCCTGCGGGGGCTTTTGATTGGAGCGGCTCAGAAATTCGGTTATTTGCCGGTTGATGATGGTTTGAATATAGGCGGCCCCGTTACCGGCCAGCGTCATGGCCGTTGCATCCACATTTACCTGAATTTCCGGTTGATGTGCGGCCAGAATATCTGCCTGAAAATTTGGCGGAATATCCACCACAAAGGCAAAGCGGCTAGCATCCATCGCCCGGTCGATATCCTCAAGATTCAGCAATACCGGCGGTTTGAAATAGGGTTCCAGAAATGCGGAACCAATTTGGCGCGATAATTCCGATCTGTCCTCATCCACAAGGGCGATGGAGGCGTTGCGCAGTTCGGTCTGAACGCCGGTGGCTACCGTATAAACCGCGAAGGTAAAGGTAAAAATGATCAGAAAGACCAGAACCGGGTCCCGCCGCAGGCTATTGAGTTCCTTCACCCCAAGCCGGAATATATTTTTAAAGCTGCGCCGCATCATGCCTCCTGCTTTTTCAGGAAAAAGGCCGACAGGGTCCAGAATATCAGACAAAAAAGCGCCAGCCAGAGATAACTTTGGTAAAGGGACATAAAGCCAAGCCCTTTGTTGAAGACGCCGCTTGTGATCTGTTGAAAATACAGGGCCGGGAAAAGATGTCCGACAATTCGGCCCCCGCCTTCCAGAGTGGAGACAGGATAGAGCATGCCTGAAAAATTCAAGGTGGGGATCATGACAATGATGGCGGACCCGAATATGGCGGCAAGCTGTGATGACACAAAGGACGATATGACCAGACCAAGGGCGGTGGCTGCCGTGGCGAATAGAATGGCCCCGACCAGAAGGGCGGCAAAATTGCCGGTAATGGGGACTTGAAAGAAAACAACCATCAACAGCACCAGGCTGGCAAAGCTGATCAGGGCGAAGCCGATATAGGGCAATTGCTTACCGATAAGAAATTCAAGTTTGCTGGCCGGGGAGGCGTAGAGATTGGTGATCGAGCCCAGTTCTTTTTCCCGGACAACGCCGAGGGCGGTTAACATGGTTGAAAACATATACATCAGCAACATGATCACCCCCGGGGAGATGGCATAAACGCTCAGGAAGGCCTGATTATAGCGGAAACGGGTTTCTATTCTGGCCGGGGGAGCGGCTTCCCGGCCGCTTTCCTGCCGGGCAAATGCAGCCAGATAATTTGCCAGAACCCCTTGCACATAACCCCGTGAGGTTTCAGCCTGAAAGGTTACGGCCCCGTCAAACCAGACCCCCACATCCGGCGTTCGGTCGGATAAGAGATCCCGGCCAAAATCCGGCGGGATAATCAGGACGAATTTTAATTCTCCGGACTTTAGGCGCCGATCAAGTTCGCTGCGGGTGGAAACCGGGTGTTTCAGATCGAAATAGCGGGAGCTGGAGAAATTTTCAAGAAAGCTGTGGCTCTCTCTGGACTGGTCCTGATCAAGTACTGCATAATCCAGCTTCTCCACATCAAAGGAAATACCGTTTGCCATGGCAATGGCCAGAATAATCGGGCCTAGAAGGGCAAAGATAATGCGGATAGGGTCGCGGATCAGCTCCATGGCCTCACGGCGGGTGAAGGCCCACACACGCCGGGGGTCAAAGAAGCGCACTTGTGATGGGCTTTCTGTTGCTTTTCCGTCATAGACGTTTTCAGGAGCTGTCTCTATTTCCGGCCCATCAGTGGCATCTGCCCCGGCGGCTTCTTCCAGATACTCAATGAAGGCCTCTTCCAGCGTTGCCGCCCCCCGTGACTTGCGTAAGGCTTCCGGCTTGTCCATGGCCAGTATTTTACCCGCATGCATCAGGGAAATGCGGTCACAGCGTTCCGCTTCATTGATGAAATGGGTCGAGATAAAAATGG
>JAADFR010000102.1 GCA_013152755.1 Alphaproteobacteria bacterium | reverse complement strand
GCAATGGCCATGATGGCTTCCTCATGGTTCAGCACATCGGCCATACGGGCCGGGGCCTCGGTCAGGGCAATACACAGCCGGGCTTCCTCTGCGGCATCAATCTGCCCCCGCGCCCGGGCGATGGCAATCGACAGACAGGCCAGTACGGCCAGCTGACAGGTAAAGGCTTTCGTTGAGGCAACGCCCACCTCTGGCCCCGCATGGGTATGCAGAACCACATCGGATTCCCGCTCCATGGAGCTTTGGGCCACATTGAGAATGCTCAGGATATGCTGATCCTGCGCCTTGGCATATTTAAGGGCGGCCAACGTGTCCGCAGTCTCGCCCGATTGGGATATAAAGATCGCCAGTCCGCCCGGTGGCATCACGGCCTCCCGATAACGGAATTCAGAGGCCACATCAATTTCCACATTGATCCGCGCCATCTGTTCCAGCCAGTATTTGGTCACCTGCCCGGCGTAATAAGACGTGCCGCAGGCGATGATGGTCACCCGCTCCACCTTGGATAAGTCAAAGGGCATATCCGGTAAATTCACATGGCCCTGAATGGGGTCGATCATGGTGCCCAATGTCTGACCCACCACGGTGGGCTGTTCATGGATTTCCTTCATCATGAAATGACGGTAATTGCCCTTGTCAATCATGCCGCTGGCGGCAGAAACAATATTAACTTCCCGAATGACCTCCCGGTCGTCCACATCAAAGATACGGGCCCCTTCCCGGGAAAGTTCCACCCGGTCGCCTTCTTCCAGATAAGTGATCTTATTACTGAGATGTGACAGGGCAATGGCATCGGACCCCAGATACATCTCGCCCTCGCCGTAGCCCACCACCAGCGGGCTGCCCTTACGCGCCCCGATGAGCAGCTCATGTTCGCCCTCAAAAATAATTGCCAGCGCAAAAGCCCCGTCAAGATGTTTTAGAGCGGCGGCGGCGGCTTCCCGGGGGCCCAGTCCCTGATCCAGAAAATCTGTGATCAGATGAACGATGACTTCCGTATCGGTTTCTGTTTCCAGATTATGACCCTTACCGGTTAATTCATCCCGCAATTCTCGGAAATTCTCGATGATACCATTATGAACCACGGCCACCTTTTCCGTCTGATGCGGATGAGCATTTTCCACCGTAGGGGCGCCGTGAGTGGCCCAGCGGGTGTGGCCGATGCCCACTTCCCCGGGCAGGCCATCTGAATGCAACAGCTTTTCCAGATTTTTCAGCTTGCCTTCGGCACGCCGCCGATCAATCTTGCATCCGTCAAAAAGCGTTGCGATACCCGCAGAATCATATCCGCGATATTCCAACCGCCTCAGGCCATCTAAAATACGAGTGGTTACTTCATTCTGTCCGATAATGCCGATAATGCCGCACATGATACTAGCCCTTATTCTTTATTTGTTTTTGACGAAACGCGGCGGCCCAGCCAGCCATTTCTTTTTGTTTGGCCCGTGTGACCACCAACGCGTCTGTGCTAACCTCGCGCGTGACCACACTGCCCGCCCCAACGATGGCTCCCGCGCCGATCTTAACCGGCGCCACAAGGGCGGTGTTGGAGCCAATGAAAGCCCCCGGCCCGATCTCGGTCAAAGCCTTGTTAAAGCCGTCATAGTTACAGGTAATGGTCCCGGCCCCAATATTGGCCCCGGTGCCGACAATGGCATCCCCGATATAGCTCAGGTGGCTGACCTTCGCGCCCTGTTCGATGGTTGATTTTTTGATCTCGACAAAATTGCCGATTTTGGCCCCGGCCCCCACATCCGCCAGCGGCCGCAATCTGGCGTATGGCCCAACGGTGGCCCCTTTACGGATTGTGGCACCTTCAAAATGGCAAAAACCCTTGATGGTTACGTCTTGTTCTACGGTCACGCCGGGCCCGAAAAATACGTTGGGTTCAATGGTTACGTCCGTGCCGATAACCGTGTCATGGCTGAAATATACCGATGATGGGTCCAGCAGGGTGACACCCTCGTCCATGAATTTCTGTCGCTGTGCGCCCTGAAAAACGGCCTCGGCTTCGGCCAATTCGCTGCGTGAATTGATGCCCATGACCTCGCTTTCACTGGCCACGGATACGGCGCAGCCAAAGCCCTTGGCCCGAGCAATAGCCACCACATCGGTCAGGTAAAACTCCCCGGCCGCATTATTATCATCCAGCCCGTCCAGCAGATCAAACATCACCGCCCCGTCAAGAGCCATAATGCCCGAATTGCACAGGCCGATTTTCCGTTGATCAGCAGTCGCGTCCTTATGTTCCACAATGGCCAACAAGTCGCCCTGATCATCCACCACAAGACGCCCGTAAGCCTTGGTATCAGTCGGTTCAAAGCCCAGAACCACCACCGCCGGATTGCCCGTACCATGGCGTACATCCAGCATATTCTGTAGCGTGGCAACGGACAGCATGGGCACATCACCGTAAAGAATTAACACATCACCGGAAAAGTCCGATAGCTGATCACGGGTGACCTGTACCGCGTGGCCAGTGCCGAATTGGGGTTCCTGAACCACAATTTCCGCCTGATCGCCCACAGATTTCTCCACCTGTTCCTTGCCCGCACCCACCACAATAACCTTGCGGCTGGGAGACAGATTCTCCAACGTATCCATCAGATGATGGAGCATGGGCCGTCCGCCCAGAGGGTGCAAAACCTTATGCAATTTGGATTTCATACGGGTCCCCTTGCCCGCTGCCAGAATGACGACCGCTAAATCAGAATTAGACATAATAATATTTTTCTTTTCCCAAAATGAACTTGCGTTATAACTTTAATAATCGCTTTAGCGACAAGGTGCCACAAGAATACTAATAATATTATAACAACATAGTCTAAAATAAGGGTTATTTATGTCCTCTCATCCCTCAGCCATCATTTTTGATCTGGACGGTACGTTGGTTGACAGTGCGCCGGATCTCTGCGGGGCGTTAAACCATGTGTTGAAACAAGCCGGGCGGCAAGAGGTGGACATAGGCCATGTGCGACATATGGTTGGTGATGGGGCCCGGGCGCTGATCATAAAAGGTTTTTCGACAAGCGGTGACTTACCGGATGAAAACGGGGTTAATGCCATCTTGCAGGATTTTTTGGATTTTTACCTGGACAATATCACCGCACAAACCGTTATTTTCCCCGGGGCACTGGACGTACTTAAAAAACTAACCGAGATGAATATTCCCCTTGGTCTCTGCACCAACAAGGCTATTAAGTTGACGACAAAACTGATGACAGAATCCGGCCTGTCCGATTATTTCAGTGCGATCATTGGCGGCGACAGCTTTGACTATTGCAAGCCCGACCCGCGCCATTTGACCTCTACCCTGAGAGAAATGGAAGCCAGTTCGCACAGGGCGGTTATGATTGGGGATTCCATCAATGATATATTAGCCGCAAAATCCGCCGGAATCCCGGTTATCTGCGCCTCTTTTGGCTATAGCAAAACGCCTGTTGCCACCTTAAATCCGGATGCCATATTTGATCATTATGATGGTTTTTTTGATGTCCTGAACGACATATCATCAGCTTTTTAAAAACCGCCTGAAGAACTTTCGTGTCAAATGCTTTGCCAGCAGAGCCGGCGGCATCCGCAACCAGTGAGACCGTATGTAAAGGCCGTTGGTGGCCAGATAATCAGTGACCTTTGACCCGCCTGTACCATAAGGCACCATGGTCCGAAAAATCATCATATCCATTATTTTCAACGTCAGGAAACCTGGTGCCGCCTTTTTGGCCCGTGTCATAACCTCTGACGGAATATCCGTATTCAGAAAATGAGCGCAATAGCGCAGACAGTAAAATACCGGACGGCCAAAGCCTAATTCTTCAGCCCGGTCCATAAATTGCGTCCAGAAATCAGCCTGTTGGCTAAATTCAGAAATCAAATCATGCTGTTCCAGCAAATTGCGCAGGCTTGCTTTGATGGTTCCGTCAACAAACAAATGCACAATGCTATGGAGCAATATATCCACGTCGGACAAGACATATATATTATCTTCCAGCGGAACAGCGGCCTCTATCATCAGGTTAATATTGGGGCATAACCGGTTGGTTACCTGTAGAATATTATGATGGACATCCACCTCAACCATTCTGTCCGGATGAACAAGCGGCGGCAGTTCATGGGCCCATTCCCGGTAATATTGCTGATCATAGCTGTTGAGAACCTGACTGGCATAGCCGGACAGGAGAAGGTGATTTTCCACAATGTCCAAATTCTTTTTGGCTACAAGAATATCTATATCCACGCTGATACGGCCCTTGGCCGCCCGCAAGCCTCTGGCAATATAGGCCCCGCCCTTGACCAATATCACCTTATCCTCAAAACCGAACAGGGCCCGACGGAGCCGATTGACCTCCCACATGACTTTGCGCTGACGGGCTTCGGCAATTATTCTGGCATTGGTCAGAATCTGTTGCGCCTTATGAGGAAGCTGTTCCCATAAACCATTCTCCCTAGCGTCACTGGCAAGGCGGCCCCGTAATTTCAACATATGTGCGGCGAAAAAAACGCTGTTCCAGTCTTTAACTGTCAGCTTTAACATCCGGTCAGGGTCCTTCAAAACCTGTAATAAAAGGCTGGATCTGCTCATGATATATTCTCATCAATGAATTGATTGACGAGGGCAATCGCCTCTTCAAGGGAAGAATATGTAATTTCGCAGGATATGGTTTCTTCCGCAACTTTCGTCAGGGCATGAAAGGCCGCCTCCCCTATATCGCCGTAATTGGCCGATGACCGCACTAGGCGAAAGAAAGCCATCGTTTTGGTCAGGGGCGTTATGGAAGGTTTTGCATTCGGATTAAAAACCGGATGGATGACCACCCGTGGCCGCACAGGCTTATGCATATTTTCAAGGCTAGGAACGGGGGGGCGTAAATAACATATGGTTCCCTTTGGCGTGCCCTCATATTCGCGACTGAAGGGCTCCGGATCACCAACCCAGTCTTTCATAACCGCAATGGATTCATTCTTTAATGAAACCGGACGCGGGTATGGGTAGAGCAGTCCCGTATCAACGTCCAGCATACCAAATTCATCAGACAGAAACCGCCAGCCATCATAGGCCAACCCGGCCGACAGCGTACTTTTACCACTGCCGGAAATAGCCGGAATGACCACGCCAATACCGTCCCGCTCCACAACCCCCGCATGGAACAGAACGTGGGTCTTGCAGCCAAAGGCCACTTGCCAGTTCATACCCATTTCCACGGACAGTAGCCCCATGGATTCCGGCAGAGGCACAAAATTATTCCGCGTTAAAGTATTCAAAGCCACCTGAGGCCGCACATAACGGCGGTAAAAACTTTTAGCGTAAACGTCCAGATAGTAATCCGTGATTTCCGGCTGTTCCGAGAAAGAATAGCCTTTGTAAATATGCATGAACTCATCCCGGATTGACGGGAACTTGATGGATATTTTGGTGCAGATCGGGCCAACGGTCATAAATAACCCTGACCCGGATAAGCGCCGCTTGATGGTACTGAGGTCAGGATTCATAAACTATTCTCTATGTTCAGGATTTTTCGGTTCAATCAAACCCATCTTATCAAAATCGATAATAGTTTTCTTTACCTGCGACTTCAACTCATCCCCTAACGGCTGCTCCAGAATTTTTTCCAGCTCGACTGTAAGCCCGGCCAGACTACAGGGCTTATCCGCAAGAATTTCAAAAATTTCATAGGCGAAATCATTCAACGCCTGAGAATGGCCTGACCTGACATCGTAAATAATATGTGCATCATCCATATGGTGCCATAAAAAACAGGCTGTATCCATTACTTTGAATACAGCCGTTTCTATCATATCACGCGAAATAAATAAATTTTCTGAAACAGTCAAAATTCTGACGTCCCTTGTAAACTTAAACCCGGTTCACATTAAGTCCTAATCATCGTCATCATGGTGACTATCATGATCTGAATCATCGTGAATACGACCCGAATCTTCAAAAGACTGTAAACAGGAAGCGCCATGTTCGTCTTCGTTTTTAATGTAATCCCAATGGGTTTCAGGCGTGCCGTCATCATTCAGGCGTCCTGTATTCCCCCGGTCAGTATAAGAATTTCGTTCGGGATCAAATGAGTCCATTCTCCCGTCCCGCTCATACTCGTGCTTATCGCTACTGTCATGGCTGCTACTGCTGCCGCTGTCGTGGCTGCTACTGCTGCTGCCGCTGTCATGGCTGCTGCTACTGCTGCTGCCGCTATCGTGGCTGCTGCTACTGCTGCCGCTATCGTGGCTACTGCTGCTGCTGCTGTCATCATGTTCTTTCACTTTATAGTGCGGAACCTTAACGTGCTTTTCCATATCCTCGATACAGCCAGCCGAAGAGGCATGGGCCATGGGTATGCCCCCATGCAGAGTAACAGCAAGAGGCGCGATAACGGCCCCTGCTTTCAGAATACGCCGACGCTTTGCCCGCGTGTCAGCCACAGTATTTTCTGTTATTTTCTTATCGTTCATTTCAGTCATAACGCTCAGCCCACCCTACTTATCTCAAAATTACCATCAAATATAACCGTCATCCCATCAAAATACCATAATTTTTTTATGGTGTGATGTATTATGTATAACTTTAATGCAAAATTCAGGCCATTAAACTATTTCTTTGCTTTTCAAACACTTGACTAAAAGAGCTTTTTAAAACTGTAAAGAAATCCGACAGTTTTTGCTATATTGATACAGTTATTTTACACTTTCCTGAATTCTGTGAAATTCAATAATAGTGGCAAAATATTATTTTTTTGTTACATAAGTGACATTCATCCTCATGTCTTTTACGTTTAGAGGAAATTTTTCTAGAAAAGATTAAGATGCAAAATGCAGCAAGATAAAACACCATTCAATTTTATACGGTTATTAAAATTCCTGTTCGTCTTGTCGCCAATCATGCTTTTTGGCCTCTATCTTCAGGCACAACATAAAATTAATGACCTGGAGTTGGTCATCTATTTTATGGTTGCCATTCTGCCTCTTGTTGCCAGCATCCGTTATTTCCGTCGCAAACTCGCATTTCTGGACCGGCAGACCATATTGCAAATCCATGACAATAAGGCGACAAAAGAAAATCAGTTGCTTTTAACCAAGATAATGGAAAAATTATCAGACCCCCTGCTAATTCTTGATTCAACCAACCGCATATTAATGGCCAATAAATCTGCCCATGATCTTTTGGGCAAACAAATACTGAAACAGAATATTTCGGTTTTTATCCGGAATTCAGCCTTTGATAATGCCCTATTACGCGCCCATAACACAGAGGTCCCGGTCAGTTGTGAATTTAAGTTTGGCACGCCTGTCACCAGATATTATTTAACCCGGATGCATCTGTTCAGCATGGACGGTGACCAAAATCGCAAATCAAAGCAATATATGTTCCTGGCCCTTTATGATGTGTCCGCTATTAAGCGTGCCGACATCATGCGGGCTGATTTTGTCGCCAATGCCAGCCATGAGCTACGCACCCCCCTTGCCTCCATTTTAGGGTTTGTAGAGACTTTGCAAGGCCCGGCGCGGGATGATAATGACGCCCATGACCGCTTTCTAAGCATCATGCATGACGAGGCCAGCCGCATGAGCCGCCTGATTGAAGACCTGCTGTCTTTATCACGGATTGAAAGAGACCTGCATGTGCCGCCCTCCGACAAAATTAATCTGTCTCACCTTATCAGCAGCGTGATTGATGTTCTGGAACCACAGGCCCGGGATAAGAATATGGTGATTATATTCCCCAACGGGCTACAGAAAGACATAACCGGCGACCATGATCAGCTTACACAGGTGTTTCAGAATCTCATTGAAAATGCCATTAAATATGGCAGCCCGGACACGGAAATCCGTGTCGCCTATGTCAAGAATATACTATCCCCTGATGTGAGCAATAAAGATATTACCATCACCATAACCAATGAAGGTCCCGGCATTGCCCCGGAACATTTGCCCCGTTTGATGGAGCGATTCTATCGGGTTGATTCGGCCAGATCCCGAAGTCTGGGGGGAACAGGCCTTGGTCTGGCCATCGTAAAGCATATCGTCCAGCGCCATAAAGGCCGGATTTTCTTTGAAAGCGAATTAAATTCCACAACAAAAGTCACCGTCTCCCTGCCTCTTGAACAATAAGCTGTTTCAACATTCTCCACTGTCATAAATGTTTAACAAAACTGCCGCAAATAGGTAATTGTCAATTTTTAACATCATGGCTGTAGTGAATGACCTACAGCAAAATGATTGGAGAGAAAACGTGATTACAAAAAAGCTATCTATGTTATTGAGCGCCGCAGCCCTGACCGTGGCCATTGCCACACCTGCCGTTGCCCGTGACCAGATCCGCATGGTCGGATCATCAACCGTCTACCCTTTTGCCACCGCCGTTTCAGAAGAATTCGGCAAAAAAACCAAATTCAAAACGCCCGTTGTGGAAAGCACCGGCTCCGGCGGTGGATTGAAACTTTTTTGTGAAGGTGTCGGTGAGAAATACCCGGATATTACCAATGCTTCCCGGGCCATTAAATCTTCCGAAATCAAACGCTGTGCCAAAAATGGTGTCACGGAAATTGTCCAAGTCAAAATCGGTTTTGACGGTATTGTTTTTGCCAATTCCAAGAAAGCCAAAAGAGTTGAACTCTCCCTGCGCGATATTTGGACAGCTCTGGCAGCAAAGGTTCCTGTGAACGGTGAAATGGTTGCCAACCCTTATAAATACTGGAGCGATGTAAACGCAAACCTGCCGCACATCAAGATCGAAGTTCTTGGCCCTCCTCCCACATCCGGCACCCGGGATGCTTTTGCTGAACTGGCCATGGAAGGCGGATGCAAGACTTATCCGGACATCAAGGCCATGAAAAAGAAAGACAAAAAGCAGTATAAAACAATCTGCCACACCATACGTGAAGACGGTGCCTATATCGAAGCCGGTGAGAATGACAACCTGATCGTTGGCAAGCTTCAGGCAAACCCCGACGCTTTCGGTGTCTTTGGTTACAGCTTTCTGGATCAGAACAGCGATGTCATTCAAGGCAGCATCATCAAAGGCAAGGAGCCAACATTTGAAAATATTTCAAACGGCAGCTATCCCATCTCCCGGTCGCTTTATTTCTATGTAAAAAAAGCCCATGTGGACAAGACCCCCGGCATCAGAGAATATCTGGCTGAATTTACCAGTGACAATGCCATGGGTGAATATGGATATTTGACCGAAAAAGGATTGATCCCGATGCCCGCCGCAGACCTGAAAAAAATGCGCGAACATACGAAAAATCTGGTAACATTATCCAAATAATAATAAACACAATATCGGGGCCGGGTATAAGTCCGGCTCCGATTTTTTCAATCATACGGTTTAAATGAAATGAACAGCCTGATCCTCATTGTAATACTTATGTTGATTTCAACTGCTGCCTTCATCTTTGGCCGTAAAAAAGCCCTGAATGCGGTGAATGGCAAGGTCAGCGCCCTGCATTCCCTGCCCGGTCATTACGGCTGGTTTTCAGCGGTCATCAGTTTTCTGCCCGGTCTGACAATATTGATAATCTGGTTCTTGTTTGGCAATAATCTTGTTGATAACTTCACACTAGCAACCCTTGGGGGGGAGATCCAGAATTTATCCGATTTCGACCGCGCCCTCTATATGAATGACATTCGCAATCTGGCGGCTCAGGATGCCATTTCCCGACCTGTCACAGAAGCCATGACCAATGCGGCCCACTATTATTTGCGGACACAGGAAAATATCTCCTGGATTTTTGCCCTATCCGCCATTGGAATATCCGCCTTAGCCGCCTTGTTCAGCATACGGAAAATTTCACCTGACCTTAGGTCACGCAATCTGCTGGAACGGCTTATCCTGATCGCGCTTGTCACCTGCTCCGCCATTGCGATCCTGACCACGGTTGGCATTGTCTCATCTCTGATTGTGGAGACTTTGCGGTTTCTGGACCATGTGCCGCTAACAGATTTTCTCTTTGGTTTGAAATGGAGCCCACAAACAGCCCTGCGCGCCGATCAGGTGGGCAGTTCCGGGGCCTTTGGGGCCATTCCCCTGTTTGCCGGTACTTTGCTAATCACCTTCATCGCCCTGCTAATTGCCTTGCCGGTTGGCCTGCTGTCGGCCATTTACATGACCGAATTCGCCAGCCGTAAAGCCCGGGCCATTTTCAAACCGCTTCTAGAATTGCTGGCAGGCATTCCAACTGTTGTCTATGGTTTTTTCGCCGCATTGGTTGTCGCCCCGGCCATCCGGTCATCTGGCGAAGTCATAGGCCTTGAAATTGCCTCTGAAAGTGCATTAGCGGCGGGCCTTGTTATGGGGATCATGATCATTCCGCTCATATCATCGCTGTCCGACGATGTGATTTCCTCGGTACCGCAAAGCCTGCGGGATGCGTCGCTGGGCCTTGGGGCAACCAAGACAGAAACCATATTGAATATCATCATCCCCTCTGCCCTGCCCGGCATTGTCAGTGCTTTTTTGCTGGCGGCGTCACGGGCCATCGGGGAAACCATGATTGTGGTTATGGCCGCTGGCATGGCGGCAAACTTAACCGCCAACCCGCTGGAAGCCGTCACAACCGTAACCGTTCAGATTTTGGCCCTTTTGACAGGGGATCAGGAATTTGACAGCGCAAAAACCCTGTCGGCCTTTGCCCTTGGGCTGGCTCTTTTTGTCATCACCCTGTTTCTGAACTTCATGGCGCTCAGAGTTGTAAGAAAGTATCAAGAACAATATGACTGATAACACACCAGAAACGCCCTACCTCAGGACGCCACAGGAAATGCAGGCCCGCCTGAAAAGACGCTACCGGAAGGAGCGTATGTTCAAGGCTGTTGGTCTGGGCGGCCTTATGACCGGCCTTCTCGCCCTTGCGGTAATGGTGATCAGTATATTGTCCACAGGCCTAAGCGGATTTACAGAATCCAGACTTCATATTGACGTCTATATGGACCCGGAAATCATTGGAACAATTGCAGGAAACACCGAAAAAGAACGCCTCCATTCCCTCATGCAGATCAATTATAGCGCATTGGTGCGTAACAGCCTGCGCCAGAAATTCCCTGATGTAAAAGGCCGCCGCAATATTTTCAGCCTGCAAAAACTGGTCAGCAAGGGCTCGCGGGAAGACATTAAGCAAAGACTGCTGGAAGATGAAAGCATTATCGGCAAGACCATCACCATGAACCTGCTGGCCTCCAGCACGGTTGATATGTATCTCAAGGGTCAGATTTCCCGCCATGTGGACCAATCGGAACGCAAAATTTCTGACAAACAACTGGCATGGCTCGATGTTCTGCAAGCAGAAGGCCGGATCGTTAAAGGGTTTAACTGGAAGTTCCTTACCTCCGGCGATTCCCGCGAGCCGGAACTGGCGGGGATTTGGGGCGCGGCCATGGGATCATTCCTGACCCTGCTGGTGACACTGGTGGTGGCGTTCCCCATCGGGGTTGCCTCCGCGCTTTATCTGGAAGAATTTGCCCCGAAAAATAAATGGACCGACCTTATTGAAATCAATATCAATAATCTGGCGGCGGTGCCCTCCATCATCTTTGGCTTGCTGGGGCTGGCGATCTTTCTCAATCTGTTCAATATGCCCCGTTCTGCGCCCCTTGTGGGGGGACTGACGCTGGCCCTGATGACCCTGCCGACCATCATTATTTCCTCACGGGCCGCTATCCGGGCAGTGCCGCCGTCTATCCGGGATGCGGCCATTGGTATGGGGGCCTCGAGAATACAAACACAGTTTCATCATGTGTTGCCCCTCAGCATGCCGGGTATTATGACCGGAACGATCATCGGCATGGCACAGGCTTTGGGCGAAACCGCGCCCCTGTTGATGATTGGCATGGTTGCCTTTATTGTGGATGTGCCCCACGGAGTATTGGACGCCGCAACGGCATTGCCGGTACAGATTTTCCTCTGGGCAGATAGCCCTGAACGCGGGTTTATGGAAAAAACCTCTGCGGCAATCATTGTGTTGCTGCTGTTTCTTGTATTAATGAATGGTCTTGCCATCTGGATGAGACATAAATTTGAAAAACGCTGGTAAAGATATGAATATCATAAATGTTTTTGAGGAAGACCGGATGGATAATACCCCGGATGAGGAAGTGGTTGAGCCGATCATTCAAACGAAAGATGTGAATGTCTATTACGGCGACACCCATGCCCTGATGGGTATTGATCTTGACATCAGCCCCAAAAGAGTTACCGCATTGATCGGACCGTCCGGCTGCGGAAAGTCTACTTTTCTGCGGTGTATCAACCGTATGAATGACACCATTCCCACCTGCCGCATGACCGGTACGATCACGCTGGACGGCGAGAATATCTATGACAAGAAAATAGATGTGGTACAGCTCCGCGCCCGCGTCGGCATGGTGTTTCAAAAGCCCAACCCTTTTCCCAAATCCATCTATGACAATGTGGCCTATGGGCCGCGTATTCACGGGCTGGCCGCGAATAGCACCGATCTGGATGAGATTGTTTTTAACAGCCTGCAACGGTCCGGGCTATGGAATGAGGTCAAGGATCGTCTGGACACACCGGGAACCGCCCTGTCCGGGGGTCAGCAACAACGGCTTTGCATTGCCAGAACCATTGCCATTAATCCCGAAGTCATTTTAATGGATGAGCCATGCTCGGCGCTGGACCCCATTGCCACGGCCATTGTGGAAGAACTGATAACCGAGCTGAAAGAGCGTTTCACCATTATCATTGTCACCCATTCCATGCAACAGGCCGCACGGGTATCGGAACAAACCGCATTTTTCCACCTTGGGAAAATTCTGGAGTTTGGCGATACATCTGAAATTTTCACCAATCCCAAAGTGGAAAAAACCAAAGATTACATCACTGGCCGCTTTGGATAAGGAAATAGAACATGTCACAAAACCATATATTATCTTCATTTGACGAAGAATTAAACAATCTCAGAGCAAATATCGTCAAGATGGGCCTTCTTGTGGAAGAGCAATATAAAAATGCGCTCATCGCCCTGAAAGAAAAGGACAAAGAACTGGCCGAAAGGGTCCGTAAAACAGACCGGATCATTGATCAGATGGATACGGAAATTGAAAAGCAGGCCATTCATATGATCGCCCTGCGCTCCCCGGTTGCCGATGATCTGAGGGATATTGTCTCCACCATAAAAATCAGCTCCGGTCTGGAACGTATCGGCGATTATGCCAAAAACCTGGCAAAACGCGTCATGGTGGTTCGGCATAAGAAAACCATCTCTGTCAGCAGTGCTCTGATCGACCAGATGGTCAGTCAGATCAGAAGCATGATCACAGATGTTATTGATGCCTATATCACCCGGGATATAGAGAAAGCCATTGATGTCTGGCAACGGGATAAGGCGGTGGATAATCTCTACAACAGCCTGTTCCGGGAACTGTTGACCTATATGATGGAAAATCCTGAATATATCACCCCCGCGACCCACCTGTTGTTCATTGCAAAGAATATTGAACGTGCCGGGGATCACGCCACCAATATTGCCGAACTGGTCTATTACATAAATGCGGGTGAATTGCTCGCCCACAAAAGACCCAAAGACGACAGCAGCAATTATGTTGAAATTGAAACAGATTAAGAAAAACCTGGTGCCCCATGAAAACGAAAATTCTACTGATAGAAGATGATGAAAGTTTAACCGAACTGATCCGTTATAATCTGACCCAGGATGGCTTTATCGTCCATTGCGAGGCGGACGGCGAGGAAGGTCTTTATGCTTCAGAGGAAACCTCACCGGATTTGATATTATTGGATTGGATGTTACCCAACCTGTCCGGAATTGAAATCTGTCGCCGTATCCGCCGCAACAAAGCGACACAGAATGTGCCCATCATCATGCTGACCGCGCGCGCCGAAGAAAGTGACCGGATAAGAGGACTGGATACCGGGGCTGACGACTATGTCACCAAGCCCTTCTCCCCCAAAGAACTCATTGCCCGGATCAAGGCTGTATTGCGCCGTATTCGGCCCTCCCTAAGTGGTGAGACACTATCATTTGATGATATAATATTGGATGCGGTGTCCCATAAGGTAACGCGAGGCGGCAAACCAATCCATCTGGGCCCCACGGAATTCAGAATATTGCGCTATTTTATGGAAAATCCGGGCCGGGTTTTCTCTCGCGAACAGCTTCTGGATAATATCTGGGGCAATGATATTTATGTGGAATCACGCACAGTTGACGTGCATATCCGCCGCCTGCGCAAAGCCCTCAATGAGGAGGGTATGAATGATGTTATCCGAACAGTCCGCTCCGCAGGCTATGCATTGGATAAAAAGTGAATGTGTAAAATTGATCGAAAAACTGTCAGTTTTCTTTACACTATTCCCCCTAAAAAAATTATCAAAAATAACTAAGACATTGTTTTATATGAACATATTAATTATGGCATACTTCTTGTATATAAAAAGCATAGGTATGTGTGTATATTAGTAGTTTCTATATTTTTTAAAATAATACTGGCTGTTGGATTTTATTAACTATAAGATACTATTTTATTAGAGCAATAGATAACTTATTGAAATATTGAGCTTTATTATGGTTAACAAACGAGATAAAGAAGAAGGCAGACTATCCATGCGCAATTCGTTGATTGTATGGGTATCGGGTGCCATACTTGGGTGGGTTGTTGCTGTATTGTCGGTCTGGACCGCATTAAGCACAACAGACAGCAATATGGCGGCTAATTCCCCATCCCCTGCCGAGAAAATGGAACAGATCATGCCAGCTGCCGGCGATAAAAAAGATCAGCCAGACAAATAATTACTTTCCGGAACGCTTCACTTCAAACCTGCATCACGCAATAGCTTATGAAGATGAACAACGGGTATGGCAAAAGATATACCGCTTGGGTGTGAAAGCGCATTTTCCTTTACCCCCTTGACCGACACACTATTCAATATCCCCTCAACTATGCCTGTTCGTGCATTATACATCGGGCTGCCACTATTCCCCGGATAGGCCGTTAAATCCAGCTGATAAACATCATATCTGCTTTGCCTGATTATTTTCGGGTCCAGATAACGCGCCGTGGGTTGGGGAATTACGATGGGCGTAACCGCCGAAATTATGCCTTTATGAGTAACCGGAAACAAACCAAGCACCGACCCGATTGGAAAACCTGTTACCGCAATATCCGTGCCCTCAGGCGCAAGCCTGCCGGACCCTAAGATAAATTTCGGGATTTTATCGCCTTCCACTTTAAGCAGGGCCAGATCATGTTCCTTATCAACACGAATGACCTCTGCCGTCCGGCGATCGGGATTCCGTCCCCGCCCGATTAATATTGTTATTCTATCATTATGTTTCAAATCCCTGTCTCTGGGCAAAACATGGGCGTTTGTGATGATATGCAACCCATCATAAACCACGAATCCCGTCCCCCGCATGACAATGCGCGGGCTCCTCAGTGGGCTATAAGTGGCAATACCAACAACAGATGGGGTTACTTTACGAACAATATCAGGAAAATCTGCCCCATAACCATTTGTAGCAGCATAAGTAATGTTGGCCATAAAACTGCCCAGATAAAAAACGGCTGCCCACAATATATATTTTTGAATTTTCATCATTTGAAAAACCATTTCATCATTCTGATACTGTCACCATAGTTTCAAAATGTGGCAATCCTGCCGCAAATTTGGATAAATCTTTTCTTTTGCGGTCTATGTCATTATCACCATAGGCTACTGAGAGTGCAATTACCGCAGAATCCAGTCGTCCACCCAAGAACTTTGCCTTTGCGTCCAAAAGCTTGGCTTTATAATTACTGGCCACTTTTTGACCGTCCACCCAATACCAATACCAGACGAGTCTTCTATCCGCCCCAGATTGTATAAGAACCTCATTTATCGGCCCGTCTAGTCCCGTGTCATCCGGGCTTAATACCCTGCTGGAAATACGCCCCCAAACCTCACTTGGCACCACACCATTTCCATATCGGATCATCTCGGTATCTTTGCTTTGATATTTATAATAGGCAATGAAAATATCAACGGTTTCCGATGGACCTAGTAAATTCTGTTTACGGACTATCTGAGAGGCCCCGTCATAATAGGGTTCCCAATCTGTCTTTCCTGAAATATCCACACCTGAAAAACCACCATCCTTTTTCAGGCTGTATTCCTCAAATGTTTGATATCTTTGTTCTATGATTGAAGCATATATTGGAGCCGCACCAGCCACAACAACTGTGGCAAAAAAGAACAAGCCAAAATATTTAGCGGCGACCGGCTTATTTTTTAACCAATATTCCTTTGAAAAATCAATATAGCCATCATTCAAACCACGATTTGTGAATGTCATGGAGATAGAAATGAAGATCAAAAGAACAATGGCAAAAAATATCCAACCAAACGTAATATGATCGGCACCTGTCGCATATTTCATATCTGACCAATGAGCTATCAGAATTATACCACTGGCTCTGAAACCATTGGCAATGACCGGCACAACAAATGACAAGGTTACCACAATGATCTGCCGCCCAATAGTTTTATAGGCCACATTCGCCATCAAGGTGCCAAGCGCCACCGTGGCAACCAGAAACCGCAGACCCGCACAGGCCTCGGCCACATGGAAATCTCCAGCGGGAATGGAAAGGTAAACACCTTCGACAAAAACCGGGATATTCAACAAGTGCAACATCCCAACCACAAACCAAGTGGTAAAATCCTGTAACATCGGCACCAGAAAATCACCGAAGGGGATCAGGAATATCATATAGAAAAACGGAAATATAAATGCATGAACAACGCGCTTGCCCAAAATGGTCAGGATACAGCCCTGTATCAAGACAATAAGGCCAAATTCACGAACCACATTCGCATCAGCCAGATCACCAAGCAACCATATTACGCCGCCGCCCAGCAGAGGTAAAAGCCCAAGCCATCCGGGTTCTGGAGCAATTCGCTGAAAAACTTCCCGTCTTTCATATATCAGATACGCAAGGATAGGCAGGATCAAAAGACAGTGATTATATTCCGGCTTGTCCCACCAGGTTGTAACCAACTGGATAGTTGTACCGGAAAAGGCGACAAGAACGACCCCCACAGCCGCCATCAATGTAATGCCCGCTGTGCGCCATTGTTTTTTTATGTCTTCTGTTTGCAGTGCGGTCATCTAATATCCCCGACATCCATTAATTTTAATAACTACTTATGCCGTAAACTAATTTAAAAAAGATTACTTTGTACTAACCAAGAGATTTTGAAATCAACGGCCCAATAAAGTTGGCAACCGGCATGGGTAGTTTCTTCCAGACCTTTATCATAAGCTGATATTTAGGATTCAGAGGATTAATGTCCGGTATCTCCTCTCCATCCTTTAACATAAACTCATAATTCAGAGGTTTTGGTTCAAAGCCCCAGTTCTTCTTGAAGCTGAAAGCGCCAGTACCATTTTTGCTCCGGCCAAAATCAAATATCCGGCAATCCCTTTCACTAACGGCCCGTTCCATCAGCGACCAATACATAAAATCATTGGCCGCAAGACCTCTGGCTTCAAAAGTTCCGCCGCCGTAATAAGGAATAACCTCATCCCGGAAATAAAAAGTCATCACGCTGGATATGGGTTTACCCTGATCCGTTTCGATGGTCAGAATTTCACAATTATCGCCATATTCCTGCTTCAGGCAATAAAAGAGCTTTTTCGGAAAAACCGGTGAGCCAAGGTTACGGACGCTTTGCGAATACATTGCAAACAAACGATCCGGCTGGTCATCAAGCACCGCCTTCAATCCGAATTTAATGCCTTTACGCACCATAGCCCGCTGTTTCCGTGGAATTGCCAGCATATTTTCTTCATTATCTTCAGACAGGTTTTTACGAAATGTGGAATACATATCCTGTTTGGCCGGCCAATCCTCATGAATAGAATCCGTATTTCGACATTCAAGAGAATCCACCTTAAGCTCACTCATGAGGTCCCGGCATTTTTCATCCAGCAAGCCCAGAACGGCCTGATTATCAAAAATCGGCCCGCCATTGGTGGCAAAAGCAACTGAAATCAAAGCATTGCCAAATAACATACTTTTCACATGGGTGAGCGGCAAAAGCCCGCATATTTTTCCCTCATCTTCCACATAGATATAATAACAGTTATGGCCCATGCTTGCCGAAACCGCCCGGCCCCAGGCGGACATATGATAAACTGTCGCCGCCGGATGACGTGTCACATAATCATCCCATTTCTCACAGTCCCCAAAAATATCTAATATGCCGATCTGCATTTATACCCCCTGATCGCTCAAAAAAATATCATCCATACGGCCCCAGCTGAATTCAGCCAGAATACGCCGTATCTTTCGTTCCATCACCCCAAGATTGGTGTAATGCCTGAATTTTGATTTAAGTCCGGCCTGCGCGACGCGTGGCTGATTTGGGTCTATTTCCCATGGATGAAAATAAAAAATACACGCCTGTGCGTCTTTATTATTTACCCGCCTAAGAGCTGGTTTTGAGACAAAATAGGGCAACAGGCGAAAATAACCCCCGCCGCCGCATGGAATTTTCCGGCCCATGACCTCTACCGTTGTAACCGGCATTTCAAGAAAATTCTGACCCTCTATAGGCGAAAAGGCAAAACGCGGCGCAGACGGCATACCATAATGATCATGGTGAATGGGATAAATACTGGAACTATATTCATATCCGGCCTCACATAATACATTAAGCGCCCACAGGTTTTTCTCACCAATAGAGAAACTGGGCGCGCGATACCCCTTAACAGGCTGCCCGCCAATATCTTCGAGTAATTTCTTGGATGCAATAATATCGTTCCTGAATTCAACCTGATTTTGGTCGGTCACGCGCATATGGCTCATGCCATGACTGGCCAGCTCATGACCCTCATCGACTATTTTCCGGACGATATGAGGGTATCTCTGCGCGATCCAGCCTAATGTGAAGAATGTTGCTTTTACAGAATGGTCATCAAACATGGACAGGATAACATCCATATTGCGTTCAACCCGACATTCGAGATTATCCCAGTCCTGACGGTCAATATCATTTTCAAAGGCACCCACCTGAAAATAATCTTCCACATCAACGGTCATGGCATTTTTAATCACGCTCGCCATAGATCATTCGCCCTGATCTTCATTCTGATCCATAAGGTTTGTCAGAATATCCAGCGTGCCTTTAATGGTCTCATCATGAATTTTAACATATTTTTCAAGAACATATATTCGTTCGCGCAACATCTCAGCCTCCTGACTGTCAACGGATGAGCGCTGTGCGATATATGAGCTGCCATTGCCTGATTCCTGACCTGTTTTATTTTGTGGCCCGGACGACGCTATATCATGCTCCATATCTTCAATTACGCTCAAGACGGTCTCTTTATCAATGGTCGTCAACTCATCAATTGCCCCGAACAATAAAATTCGCGAACAAAGAGTATTCAGCTTTCGGGGAACACCATTGGTAAATTGATAAATAGCCTGAAAGGCTGCCTCGGTAAAATGGGGCTTGTCGGTCCAACCCACGACTTTCAGCCGATGCAGGATATATTCCTGCGTTTCCTCATCCGTCATTGATTGAAGGTGATGGGTCGCAATTACCCGTTGGCGCAACTGTTCAAGCTCAGGGGCAAAAGCCCATTTATCCCGAAATTCCGGCTGTCCAACCAGAAAACTTTGAAGCAGGGCATGCTGCCCCTCCTGAAAATTTGACAGCATCCGCAATTCTTCCAACGCGGCTATGGGCAGATTCTGCACCTCATCAATGATAAGAAGGGAGCGTTTACCCTTTTTGTGGTTTCGGCGTAAAAAAGACTCAATTTCATTCAGAAGGACAGCCTTGTCCTTGGACATTATATCCAGACCGAATCCTGCCGCGACCATGCGTAATATATCGTCTGCATCTATATGAGTGGTGACAATTTTTGCTGCGACATACTGGTCCGTATCTAGCTCATCAAGCAGGCGCGCCACAAGGGTCGTCTTGCCAGCGCCGATCTCGCCGGTAACAATGATAAACCCCTCTCCCTGACTTAGGCCATAGGTGAGGTAAGCCATCGCCTTGTGATGGGTGGCACTGTCAAAATAAAAACTGGGATCCGGCGTAAGCTGAAAAGGCTTACCCTCAAATCCGTAGAAATCAGTAAACATAACTCACCTAGATCGCTGCCCTGATCGACAGGGAAATATAATTTGATCCGCCATTTAACGTGTTGAACCTTGCCTGATCCCGATTTGTATGGACATAACCAAGAGTAGCAAGCAAGCTTTTCGACAATTGATAATTGGCATTTGCGGATGCACTCCAGAATTTATCTTTAATACCGTCAGAGGCAAATTTTGATATATTAAAATTAAATCCAGCCGAAATGTTTAAACGCCTGCTTAGGTTCCTGCCGGTTGAAAATGCGGCACCATATCTTTCATCATCCAACGCCGTATTATCAGACGTATATTTACTGTATAATCCGGATGCGGAATAAGTTGTCCGCCCTCTGACCCCAGCCAGCGAAAGCGACCATTGTTTTCTGCGGGTAAGGTCACCACTAATAAAACCACTATTCAATAACGGATCAACATTTACAGCACCATTATTTTCAAAAGCAAATGACTGGAAAGTCTGAATGGTGTCTTGAAAGGACAAATTAATACTATCCTTTGCCGTTATTTTATACTGGGCATTTAAAGAAAAGGATTTTCCGATGAACTGATTACCGTACCGGAAAGAAATAGATGTTCTGGGTCCGGGGGCAAGACGAAAACCGGCATCCCAAATAAAACCATCAAAATTAACGAATGACCCGTTAGCTGTATCTCGCTTCTGATAACCGGCACTCCCCAACAACGCAAAAATACGCGTTAGCTGATATGAAAAATCCGCTCGGGCTATCGTTTCCTTATAACTACTTGTCGCTTCTCTCTCTTCATTGCGATGTGTAGCAGATAATGTCCAGCCAAATTTGTTAAATCGCCGCCCGCTGGTTAACCTGAAGCTACCTTTATTGGTAAGAGAGTTGCCGAAAAAAGTATCTGGCGTTGTTTGACTGGGATCCGCAGACTGGCGGACTTCAGATAATGTATATCTAAGCTCCGCAGAAGCCCAGGTCCCGAATGCATGAACCAGATAGGGCGACACCTGATAGGCCTGAACGGTTCGCCTGTTGTCAGTTCTGCCAACCTGTGTTGACGTAATTGCCTGACGGCGATCAAGAAAACGCTGTGCTATATTTGCACTGGCATCTATGAAGAAAGTATCCCTGACAAATTCCCCCGTCAGGTTTGCCCGTAAACTTTGACGCAAATCATGTTTATCATTGGCATCACCCGGATAGAAAAAATAATTTGGAGCATAATTTATTACCGCACTCAGCCGCGGGCCATTACCAGTGATTAATAAGCCGGGAGAGACTTGAGTGACAAAATCACTTTGGCTGATACTTGAATCCAAATCAACATTATCCGTATATGTCTCAGTCACTTGAATCGAAGGCGTAATCTTCCAATCAGCCGCATAAACATTGGACATATATCCAGACATCACCCCCATTGATAACAACAGTAATATTGATTTT
>JAADFR010000101.1 GCA_013152755.1 Alphaproteobacteria bacterium | reverse complement strand
GAATGACCTGATCAGCAGAAATCACCTCACGATGACCATCATGCTCTATATGTAAAGCGATGCCGTCGCCGGACTTTTGGATTTCGCAATAAGCAAGGTTCGTGCGGACATTAATGCCCTCGTCGTCAAAAAAACCGGTTAAGGCATCCGCAATTTCCGGCTCTGTTTCAGGAAGAAGCCGACTTCGGGTGACCAGCGTCACCTTGGACCCGGCGCGGGCAAACATCTGTGCCAGTTCGCAGCCAATATAGCCGCCGCCAAGAATCATAATAGACCGGGGGAGTTCCTTTAATTCAAGAGCGCTCGTGCTGGTAAGATAAGGGACGGTCGCCAGTCCCGGAATATCAGGCAGGGCCGGTGACGCACCCGTTGCCACAATGATCTTATCCGCCAAAATTTCTGTGCCGTTTAATTCCACGCCTGTGTTCGTAATACGCGCCGCGCCTTCAAAATAGGAAACGCCTTCATATTCCGGGAGCAAATCTATATATTTCTTTTGACGTAATGTCTCGACCAAATTATCTTTCGCCGCAATGACCTGAGCCCAGTCATGAATAGTCGCTTCACCCGAAATTCCGGCAAAACGATCTGCCGTACGCGCGCCGTAAAGTGCCTCTGCCATACGGATCATGGTTTTGGATGGGACGCAACCCACATTGACACAGGTGCCGCCGATCATACCATATCCTATCAAGGCAACACGCGCGCCTTCACCCGCGGCAGTGATCGCCGCCGAAAAACCGGCTGAGCCTGCGCCAATAACGGCTACGTCAAAGTTTCCATTTTCGTCTTTTGATACATAGCTACCTGACACTATGAACTCCTTTTGCTATGTTGCGAAACGGCATAGATGGTTAAGCCAATGAAAAAAATGAGTGCTGGAAGAAGAACATAATCCAGATAGCCTGTCAGCAAGCCGACAATGCCAAACAGCACAACAAGCAATGGCGTAAAACAGCATAACGCAAAAAACGCTGTCCCAGAGATACCTACGATAATTAGTTTATTCATTAGTTTTTTCCGATAACCTGCGCAGGATACCCGGCATTGGTTGAGGCAGCAGCAATCGCCTCTGCGGTTGCCAGTGACGGGTCAAAAATGACTGTTGCAGTCTTTGCCTCAAAATCAACCTTGACCTCCTCAACACCTGATACCTGCTCCATAGCTTTGCGCACGGTAATGGGACATAAAGCGCAGGTCATATTTTCAATGGCAAAGCTGAGTGTTTTATTCTCTTGTGTGGCTGCGGTGACTACGGTTTTATCCAGCGCAGAGGCCGCTGCCCCGACGCTCATAACAGCCAGACCTAACGCAAAAGCCGCTGCCGTAATTTTAAGTGTATATTTCATATTCATTCTCCTAATAAAAAAATGGGGCCCAAAAATTGATCGTAGCGGCCAGAATAATAAGGCCCGTTGCAGCCCACAAAGCGGCCTTGGTAATCCGGTTTGAATTCGGACGGGCGCAATAAGAACCTTCCGAACAGTCTTTCTTTGGTTTAAAATAGACCTGCCAAAACCCGAGCCCCAGGAAAACAAGGGTCACGGCGATAAAGTAAGGCTTATAAGGCTCCAGAGCCGTCAAATTGCTAATCCAGGCACCGCTCACCCCGAGGGTCAGCAAAACCAGAGGTGCAATACAGCAGGAAGAGGCCAGAATAGCGCCAAAAACACTGCCTGCGGCAACAAAATTTTTCCGGCTTTCGGAAGCATTTTCTATATCTTCAATAGCCAACGGTACGATCTCCTGATTTATTCTCTTTATTTGTCAAAGGTCAAAATAGTTGCGCTTGACTTTCATGGGATAAAGATAAACCCTGTAGGAACTACAGACTCAAGAGGTTTTTTTATGCGCTCACAAAAACGTGAATTTACGATCGGTGCCCTGTCAAAATATTCCAGCGTGAATATTGAAACAATCCGCTATTATGAAAAGATCAAAATCATGCCATCACCGCCCCGCAGTGAGGGGGGATACCGCTTGTATAATGACAGCCATGGACGCCGCCTGTCCTTCATCCGCCGGAGCCGGGAACTTGGATTTTCTCTGGAGGAAATACGTGGCCTGCTAACGCTTGTTGATGATAAATCCTATACCTGCGCGCAGGTGGAAAATATTACAGTCAACCATCTGAATACAACACGCCGTAAAATTGCAGACCTGCAAAAGCTTGAGGTCGTTCTTGACGGAATGGTGTCAAAATGTCACGGCGGGCATGTCCCTGATTGTCCGGTAATTGATGCCCTATCCCTTTAACGGAGCCGCCTTTCGACCTTTGAGATATACCAAAAGGGCAATAATCAAGACCGCCGCCTGCAAAACAAGGCCTTCCTTACTGGGAAATATTCCGAGCCACTCTATAGTGGGGAACGACGTCAGGGTTTGCGCTATCTTGCCGGCCTCTTGCAGGGCGGCAATGCCCTTTCCGGCAAAAATAAAGGCCAAAATCAACAAAAGCGCGCCGGTAGCGGCAAAGAACTGCCGCAAGGGCAAACGGACACTGTATTTTATCGCCCCCCAGGCAATGACCATCAATATTAATGTCGCCGTAAGGAAACCCTCAATCACCGCATCCGCACTATTGCCTTCCGTCTGCACCCACAGGGCCTGATAAAACAAAATAGTCTCAAAAACCTCGCGGTACACTGTAATGAAGGACAGTCCGGCCAAACCCCATAATTTGCTTCCTTTAAGGGCCGATTCCA
The DNA here is from genome assembly GCA_013152755.1 of Alphaproteobacteria bacterium. GTDB lineage: Bacteria > Pseudomonadota > Alphaproteobacteria > Sphingomonadales > Emcibacteraceae > Paremcibacter. The sequence continues at coordinate 19,974 of JAADFR010000101.1, read as the reverse complement.
CGCTTCCCTGAATGAATTTCTGCCAGCCCTCGGCGCTTGTTTTGTTATGAAGCCAATAGCTGACGAAAAGCAGGACGGCGGAGGCCGTCAAGGCCGCAACGCCCTCTGTAACCTCACGGGTGGCGCCGCTGATTTGTAAAAGGCGCTCTGAGACCAGCCATGTTGCCCCGCCCAAGACCAAAGCGGAAATCCAGCCAAAATGCAAATAGGGCATGGCATCCCGGCGGTCCGTTTTCATCAGAAACGCAGACAGGGCAATGATGACAAGCAACGCCTCCAGACCTTCACGCAACAATATGACCAGACTTGCGACAAAGGCCGCCGTAGGTGTCAGGCTGTTCTTTTCCGACAGCCGTTGCTGTGCCTGGTCAAGCAAGGGCAATAATTTTTGATATTGAGCGGTAATAACCGGCAGAGTTGCCTTCTTCTGCATAAAGTTACGATATTGGGCCATCGCCCGTTCGGTCTCTTTCAACAGGGGGGTATCAATCGCCGCCAGACTGGCTTCGGCAAGTTCAAAACCGTCAAGGTAAGCACTCAGGGCCTTTTCATATGCCAGCCCTTTTTTTCCGTTCTGGTAAGCCTGATAACTCTCTCTAATCTTACTTTGCGCGAAGGCTATTGGCGAGGTGTCGCGGGCAAATAATACCTCCGGAGATTGCCTCAAATAGGCCATCAGGTCGGTGCCATTTTCCCATTTCAGGGCGGCTTCCTCCGGTGACAGGGTTGTAAAGAGGTCCGTGCTGATGGCGTTCTGTTTGCCTTCCAGCTGTTGCCAGACTTGCTCCCCCCGCCGGGCGGCATCGTCCCGCGCGCCAAGTTGCCCCACATAGGCTGTCAGATCCCAACGCGCGGCATTTGTCAGGCTTGAGAAGTCTGTCATGGCCGTTCCCTCAACACCGTATGTTATGGTACTGAACAGGCCATAAAGGGATCTTTTTTCGTAACGACCTGTATCAAGGAAATTTGTCGGCCTTGGCTCCAGAGTCCCGGATAGGGGCCCTTTTCCATCCCCGTTCAGGCCATGACAGGACGCGCAGTTCGCCGCATATAGAGCTTTTCCCCGTGCCAGGTTTGGCATCTTGTCCGGCGCGACTATAAGGCCATGGGACTTGATCAAAATCGTCCGCATTATACTTGCCAAGGCCGCTACCTGATCCGCCGACGCCTTTCCCTCAATCAGGTTTTTGAGCTGATTTACTTGATCCTGCAATGAAGCCATCGAAGACGATTGGGGCAATTGTTCGGTTAACTGCTCAATAGTTGTCGCAAATTCAACCATTTCAGCATATTCCGTGGTACTGACTATCTTGCCATCAACGACAGCCTTTTGATAATCAACCCCCACATAATCAATTAACTGGATCAGACGATCAACAGGCTCGGCATGGCTGATTGCCGTCGTTACCAATATGGATGCGACTGACAGATAAAATAAAATAAACCGTTTCATTAAATAAATACTCTTATAAAATATATAATGATAATCATTATCATATAGTTGGATTTTAGTCTATAATTAAAAGGAAAGAATTATAATTTATACCTATTCAGAGCCTAACTTCAGATTCCCAAAGGCCGGTTCAGACATAAGGGTCATAGCGCAGAAGCCTCAAAGCATTGAGGGTGACAATAACCGTCGCCCCGGTATCGGCCAATATAGCCATCCACAATGATGTGGCCCCCAGTAGGGTTGTCACCAAAAAAACCGCCTTGAGCAACAAAGCCACGCTGATATTCTGATAAATATTACGCATGGTCGCTTTGGAAAGCCTGACCAGCGCAGGAACGCCGCTGACCTGTTCACGCAACAAGGTTGCATCCGCCGTTTCAAGGGCCACATCCGTGCCCCCGCCCATAGCAATCCCTACATCCGCGCGGGCCAGTGCCGGGGCATCATTGATCCCGTCCCCAACCATCGCCACATTCCCGGTGTTCTTCAGCCGCCCTATGGCCGCTAATTTATCATCAGGCATCAGTTCGGCCTCAACGACCAAGCCCAGTTGATCCGCAATCGCCCGTCCTGTGCGAGCATTATCTCCGGTCAGCATGATAGTTTCAATCTGAAGGGCTTTCAGGGCAGAAATAGCTTGTTTTGCATCATCGCGCAATTCATCGCGCATGGCAATGGCACCAAGCAGGGTATTATCTTTCAACACCACGCCGAGCGTCTTACCCTGTTGTTCAAGTTCACTAAATATAGTCGACTGCTCATCCGTGAGGCTGGTAATTTCTTCTGCATAACGGGGAGACACAATGGCTATCATCGCCTCCCCTACCATGCCCTGCATCCCCCGTCCACTCAGCGCCCTAGCATCTTTGGCACGAGAAAAGTCAAGCCCCCGCTCTGCGGCAGCCTCTGTAATAGCCTCGGCCAGCGGATGGGAAGACGTAGCCTCAACCGCCGCGGCAAGCGCCAGCAGGTCATCCTCCTCGCCGTTAAAAACTTTCACGTCGGTCACTTTGGGTTTGCCCCGGGTCAGGGTTCCGGTTTTATCAAACGCAATGGTCCGGACCTTGCCAATCGCTTCCAGTACCACACCGCCTTTCATCAGCAGGCCCCGGCGCGCGCCAGTGGCAATGCCTGAGGTAATAGCCGCAGGTGTGGACAGGACCAGCGCACAGGGGCAGCCAATCAACAATATGGCCAGCCCTTTGTAAATCCATGGCAGCCACGGGGCGGCAAATAACAACGGCGGCACGACAGCAATCAAGGCAGATACCACCAACACCCCCGGCGTGTAATAACGGCTAAAGCGGTCAATGAAGCGCGCCGTGGGGGATTTGCTGGCCTCGGCCTCTTCGACGAGTGTAAGAATACGGGAAATCATATTATCTTGTGAGGTTTTCAGAACCCTCAGCCGGATCGATCCGTCAGTATTGATCGCCCCCGCATAAACCATGTCACCAATAGTTCTGTTCACGGGAATGCTTTCCCCGGTAATCAGGCTTTCGTCGAGACTTGTCCTACCCTGAATAATTTCCCCGTCTGCCGGAATGGCATCCCCCGGCCTGACCTCAACAATATCAGAAACGGCCAGCGTTTCGGCCAATACTTCTTTCACGCTATCGCCAGTAACAAGAAATGCCGTCTTCGGCGTCAGAGACACCAGAGCCTGAATATTCCTTCTGGCATGGGAGGCGGCAAGGCTTTCCAGCATTTCACCAACTGCAAACAGGAAGACCACGACGGCGGCCTCTGCTGGCTGGTTAATGGCAATCGCCCCGACGACCGCCAGGGTCACCAGTGTCTCGATACTGAAGGGATTGCCCATGCGGGCGGAAATAAAAGCTTTTTTCGCCATCGGCACCAGCGCAATCAAGGCGGCGAGGGCAAACCCGTATCCGGCCAGCTCCGGTTCAAAAAACCATAATATAGCAGCAACAACAAGCAGGATGCCGGTAAAGAGAACCAGCTTGCCCCGGCGGGATTTATACCATGCTGCCGGGGGTTGGGGAGCCTTTCCCTGATTATTGCCCCTCACTTCATAACCGAGATTTTTAACAGTGCCGATCACCGTTTCCTCATCAGTCGCCCCGCCAATGATTTCCAGCTTAAGCTGAGAATTAGCGAAGTTAACCCGTACATTTTCAACACCTGGTAAATGACATATTCCCTTCTCAATCGTGTCTGCACAACTTGGGCAATCCATGCCGTCTATCTTCAGAAGAATTTTTTTTGTCATATGCGGTCGCCTTTCCTGCTGGACGATTTTGCTTGCTTCATTCATGAAACCATACATGCTAAAGTAACTATAGGAGCAAGGGAAAAATACCATGGCAGAAATTTTTATGATCGGCGACCTGGCCCGGCTCACCGGAACAAAAATACCGACAATTCGCTACTATGAAGAAATTAACGTAATGCCCCGTACCGAAAGAGCGGCAAATAACAGAAGAATTTATACTAAAAAACACTTGGAAAGGCTGACCTTCATTCGTCACTGCCGCGATCTCGGTTTTTCTCTTAATGAAGTTCGTGCCCTCCTCGGCTTTGCCGATCATCCTGCCCAGTCCTGCGCCAAGGTTGATAATATAGCTCGTAATCATTTACAGGATGTTGAACAGAAAATAGCTGCTCTGTCCATACTCAAATCCGAACTGGACCGTATGATCAACCAATGCGAGGGCGGGACGATCGCAAAATGCAGGATAATAGAGGTGCTCGCCGACCACAGCCTTTGTAAGGATCACGGAAATAATTTATGAATTTCCCGCTGATGACGGGTTGATTTTAACAACCCCGAGCCTTTCAATAGTTTTTTAAGGCCGACTAATTAGCTTATTAGCACAAAACTATTACCATTTGATCCAGAGTATATATTGCTTGAATAAAAAATTACATAAATGATACTATCGTTTTTCAGATGTCATTAACAAGGTTTTCATCATTTCTTCTGCTGCCACAATTGCCAACTCACGGATTTTTATTCGATCCAATTCATCCCCCATCTCATAGGTAATCGCAGGCACGTCAAAGCTTTTGTAAACATACCCTTTGGATGTTGGCAATGCCGTATTATGACGCGGTTCTTGTTTAAACGGAATGTTGGGCAGACGTTTTTTAATAGCATTATACCAATGAAGTGCAAAACTAGCCGGATATAAACTATCATCTCGCGGCTGGGTATAAATCAGGTTTTTATAAGTGGAATGAACGTCCAGCATAAGCTGCAATTTCCCGTCCTTTGCATCTCTGAAACGGTCCAGTTCTGTCCGCATCAGGCGTGTCTCCGGCTGGGTAAAAGGCCCCCAATCCCGGTTGAGGTCCACCCCGTTGGCATTTGTCCGCCAGTTGCCACCCGCAACACCATCCGGGTTCAGGTCAGGGACAATAATGATCCGGAATGCATCACGGACAAACGTATATGACCGGCACTTCCGGCTTTCAGGTTACGGGCTTTTTAAGGGCGCGACCGATGCCGAGGCCATCTGTGAAGCCGTAACCCGCCCGTCCATGCGTTTCGTCCCCATCAAAGCAACCAAGCAACAGGCCGTGCTCATGCGGCACCGGACCAGAGACCGGCTTGAGAATGAAATTATCACCTGTCATCGTAAAAATCCGGAAAGCAACCTACACATCAAGAGAAGCACAAGCTTACCCAGGTCTTGCTTGTTCATTTCAGCAACAAGACATGTAAACCCAGCATATCATCCTTGAATTAGTTACGTAAAATACTATTGCGCAATCAAAAATGCGGTATATACTATAGGTATAAAAAATATTATTACATATATTAAAGATTGTAATTTAATGATGGCATCAGAGGAAAATAATAGCCTGGATCGTAATCATCCATGGGTGAATTTACCTGAAGTGTCTGGTTTTTTTCTGTCTGGAGTTTGAGACAATATGGCTGGGAAGATCGTCGCCATAACCGGGGCCACAGGGTTTCTGGGCCGTCATGTACTGAGTGCCGTTCAAGCTGCTGGCCATAGGCCTGTTGCTGTGGTGAGGAATGTTGCCGCCGCCCGCCGCCAGCTACCGGATAATATAGAAATCCGTCAGGCTGACATCACAGATGTTGCGACCTTGACCAAGGCCTTTCAAGGGGTTCATGCCGCCATCCATCTTGCCGGCATGGTGTCCGTTAACAAGCGTGATGATGAGGATATTCACCGGATCAATATTTCAGGCGCGCAGAATTTTATCACCGCTGTGAAAGAAACCGGCGTCAAACGCGCCCTGTTCACGTCAACGACTTCGGCGGTCGCGGCACTTACCCATGATCAGCTAGAGGCGGCAAATGATGAAACAGCAGTATTCAATCTCACCTGTGAGCCAGTGGCCTATATTCAGGCCAAACGGATTGCCCATAATCTGGTTATGGAAGCAAGAGAGCAAGGGGCGCCGATTGTTGTCCTGAGTCCCAGTTTTGTTCTTGGCCCTAACGATATTAATTTCAACACCAGTGAGCTTGTGGATGCGGTAAGACGGGGGGCGCTTCCTGTATGTCCACGCGGCGGCGTAAATCCCATTGATGTGCGAGACATCGCGCAGGCCTATGTTGCCGCGCTGGACCATCCCGCCCCGGCGCCCCATTACATACTGGCGTCCCGCGAAAATCTGACGCTGAAGGATTTTGTCGGACGCGTGGCGGCGCTGGCCAATATATCTCCGCCACGTATTTCTCTGCCAAATGCTTTGATACTCGCCATCGCCAGTATCGTGGAGACAGTGCGTCCAGCCGGTTCTTTGACAGTCGCCGGGGCGCGGCTCGGCAGCTATTACTGGTATTTTGACGCCGCATTGGCACGGCAGGATCTTTTCCTGAACTGCCGCCCTCTGGATGAGACACTTACAGCAACCCTTACCTGGCTAAGTCGCCGGAAGGAAAAATGATTCTACAGTATGAAATGGAGTAAACATGAAAGTATTGCTTATTAATCCCCCCTGCGGGGTACGCACCATCGGGCTTAAAAACCTGACCAAAATAGAACCCTTGAACCTTGAGCTTCTGGGGGCGACCATAAAAGACCGCCATGAGGTGCGTCTGGTTGATATGGAGGTCGCGCCCAAAGACCTGAGCCGGATTCTGGTGGATTTTACCCCTGATATTGTTGGAGTTACTTCCGAAGTTGTTCATGTTGAAACCGCCAAACAAGCCCTTAGCGTTGTTCGCTTGAGCGCCCCCAACTGCCTGACGGTGGTCGGGGGGCATCATCCGACAGTCTGGCCACAGGATTTTCTTGATCCGCTGATTGATCTTCTAGTGCAGGGGGAAGGCACGGAATCATTCGCCGAAATCTGTGATGCTTACGAGGGTGGTGCGACATCCTTCAGCCATATTGCGGGTCTGATGATCCGGGATGGGGGCAAGCTGGTGGCCACAGCGCCCCGGCCGATGCCCTTGACGCTGGATCACCAGCCTATGCCTGACCGCAGCCTGACCAAACGTTACCGGTCACGTTATTATTATTTGTGGGAAAAGAGAATTGCCGCGGTACGCAGTTCCGTGGGCTGTAGTTTCCCCTGCGTATTCTGTTCGCCGCGCATTTATTCCAAGGGAAATTTCATTTCGCGTTCACCAGAACTTCTGATCGAAGAAATTTCAGGACTTGAAGAAGATTTCGTTTATCTGTGCGATGACCATGCCTTTCATGATCCTGAGCGTATGCATAAATTGGCCGATATGATTCTGTCCGCAGGAATCAAGAAACGTTATTTCACTTACGCCCGGGTGGATTCGATAGTTGAGAACCGTGAGCTTTTTGCCCTATGGGCCAGAGCCGGACTACAGCTTGTCATGTCCGGGATAGAATCTCTTGATTATGATATGCTCAAGCGGACCGGAAAACGCATTGAAAAAGGACAGGATGTGGAGGCATTGGGTATTCTTGGTGACCTTGGCATCGGCATGAGTGCGGGCTTCCTTGTGGAAGATAACTTTACCCCCAAAGATTTTGCCCGTATTGATGACTTTGTCAAACAGCATCCTGCAATAATTCTCACCGAATATACGCCCTTAACACCTTTGCCGGGAACCGTACTGCACCGAAAAGTAGAAGACGACATCATCACCAAAGACGGTCAATTTTATGATCTTCAACATTTTCTGATGCCCACAAGAACACCGACCAAAGAACTTTACCGTATGATGCGGGATGCTTATGGCAAGGTTGTCCTGCGGGCAATTATCAGGGTTGGCCTATGGCGGCCAAGCAACTGGTCATGGCATTATTTTAAAATGATTAAGGGACTTATCCGTAATTTCTTTGCTCTTGGTCAAGCCCATGTAATGTTTGATAAAGCCGCCCATACCGAACAAAAAGATGGCAATTAGGAGCGATGGGGATGCGCATAAATTCTTCGAACTGGACTATGGACTATCTGGGTTGGTCAGGTTTTCATATTTACAGGCCTCATAAACCTGAAGGTCAACAGCTCTTTATTGACCCGCCCAAGGGGACATCTTTTCCTAAAGAGTTAGCAATCACTATTTTTATCACCCATGGGCATCCTGAACATCTCGGTGGCACACTTGATCATGTACGAGAGACAGCTTCGGCGCAGTCTACGACGGTCATAGCCTCAGAATCTATTTGCCGGTATCTGTCAGGAGAATGCCGGCGCGACAGGGTGGACTTCATCAAAGTCGAGCCGGGACAGAAGCAAGACTTGGCCCCGGGGAGCAGCTTCGAAGTGTTCCAATGGAAGCATATGCCGCTTTTACCGCCGGGCCTGGGGGCCGCCGCCCGCCATATTTTCCATATCCTGCGGCATTTCCAGGCAGCTTGGCGGATCATCAGGATGTCTTTGAATGGCCCACGGGGCGCGGGTAAGATGTTGGGTTATCTGTTGCGCCTGCCGGAAAGGACAAATATCATTATCTACGGAGAAGGGTTACACCGGCATAGCCGTCCAGAGGATGTAAAAACCATCGGGCGTAAGGTTCCTGATGCGACCCTAATCGTAGCGACAGAGCCCGAGGATTTTGCTGAACTGCCGCAACTGATCGCCGCAAGTGGCGCGGCGCAGGCGATATTTTATGAGCCCCACAGACCTTGGCGTGATATATTCGAATTACCACATGCTGATTTGCAGGCCCTCCAAAAAACAGTGTCAACCGCAGGCATACCCTCTAAAATCTTAGAACTTCATGGCGAGTAACCAGCATGACGCCTGACAACATCACCAGACTAAAGTCGCTCTGCCGCTGAGCCAGTCCGCTTTTTATGGTTCTATTGATAGCCTAATTCGGTTTTTTATACGTCACACGATAAACCACATTCGCCCTGTCATCAGCCACCAGAAGACTGCCGTCCGGCATAACCAGCGTGGCCGCAGGGCTACCCCATCCCTTATTCTTTTGTTTGTCCAACCAACCGGTAATGAAAGGCTCATATTTTACAACTTTGTTGCCCTTAAGGGTAACCAGCGTAAGGCGATAGCCCACATGTCCAGCTTTTCGGCTGCGGTTCCATGATCCATGTTCGGAAATGATGATCTGATTACGGAAATTTTCCGGAAACATTTTCCCGGTATAAAAAGTCATGCCAAGGGCCGCCACATGGGCCCCTAATTTTTGCGCTGGCGGGATATAATCTGCTGAATTTTTATTCTTGCCGAATTTTTTATCCGCAGTGTCCCCCTGATGAAAGAAAGGGTAGCCGAAATGCTGGCCCTTTCTTGTCACCCGGTTTAACTCATCCGCAGGAAAATCATCCCCCAGCCCATCTCCGCCATTATCCGTAAACCATAGCTCCCCTGTATCGGGGTGCCAGTCAAAGCCGACACTGTTTCTAACGCCGCCGACATATATTTCGATTGCCCGGTCCGCAGAATCCACATCCATCCGGGTGATGGTGGCAAATATCGGATTTTCGCTGAAACAGATATTACACGGTCCGCCCACCGGAATATACAGCAGGCCGTCAGGGCCGAATTTGATAAACTTCCAGCCATGGTGGGTCTTGCCGGGGAATTTATCACTAAGCAGTTCGGGTTCGGGATTCTGATCGTAGTTCTTATCAATATCCCGATAACGATATAAATTTCCAATGTCCGCCACGTAAAGGTCCCCATCGCGATAGGTAACCCCCGAGGGCATGGTGAGGCCCTGATCAATCACAACGACCTTTTCAGCAGCGGGTTTATTATGCGGGTTAAGCAGGGCATAGACTTGCCCGGCACGCCGACTGCCCACGTAAACGGTGCCGTTATTCCCAAGCGTCATCTGGCGAGCATTCTTTACTTCTGCATAAACAGAGATGGAAAATCCCGGCGGCAGGATTAATTTTTCCAACGGAAGGTCGGCGGCCAGAAGAGGGGTGGACAGAAATATCCCCCCTAACAAACATATCTGCATGAAACGTATTATCATTTTTGGTCTCCTTTATTGGCTCTCTAATGCTTTGAGAATATCAGCCGAGAATTTAACGATATTAAATCTTGGTCCATCGGCACTGTCATACCCGCGCCTTATGATGACTAAATACCGGGAAGGAATGAGCATCATATACCGACCATATGCCGTAAATTCACTAAAGTAATTTGCTTCCGGGGATCACCGGGCGCGGACGATTCCGGCCTGAGATCAATGGCATGAGCAGATGTTATCCCAAAAGCAGCGCAAAAGCAGAGGAAATTATTTTTTCACCCCTAAAGAAAATCATAATAGATTGGTTTATTCTTTTCATAATATGATCCCTCATGATCCCTATATTACCAAATTTTATCAATAATTCCTATTCAAGTTATTTTTGCAAGGCAGCTTTACGGTTTTTATCAGTCAGCACTCTCTTTCTGCCCAGAGTACCGTTGCTGCTGAAAAGCCGGTGATAAGAAATGAGGACAACGATATTATCCATTCTCTCGGAACATATTTATGCTCAATGTAAATTATAAAAATAGCCGAATAAGTGCAATATATACCTATCAAATTTAAACATCCCTACTTTCGGGTAGGGTAGAAATTTTTAAAATCTTTATGCTATCAGATAAGCTGTGTGGTCTAGATATTGCGAAGGCATCATATTTAGCCTTTAATAATATGAGTTTGACGTATTTGATATTGATCTGTACCTTCGCAGTATAATCAGTCTATTGCAGGTATTGATGTGACCTTAACCAATGACTATATTATTACCAAACTTGCCCCCCCCACACTACGGCGGGAACTGGTCACCCGCGGATTGGTTTTAGAGGATGTATTAAAGGGGACAGCAAAAAGATTATTGTTGATTTCCGCCGGAGCCGGATTTGGCAAAACAACCTTCATGGCGTCTCTCTTTCAGGGATATGGAAAGCAGGATACTTATCGGCTATGGGTTTCACTGGATGCGGATGAAAGAAATGAAATCCGCTTTCTAAAATATCTAATCGCCGCATTGAACCATAACAGCCCCATTTCCACCGATGAAGCAGAAATCATCATGGAAAGCCAAACCCACAACCGCACAAAAAAAGTCGTAACCGCCCTGATCAATGAAATGACATATATTGATCAGCAGATTATCTTGTTTCTTGATGATTATCACCTGGTGGATAGCCCGGAAGTCAATTTTATTGTGGACTATTTATTATCCCATGCCCCTGAAAATTTTAGGCTGGTCCTGGCAAGTCGAACCAGACCAAAATTACCTCTATCCTCTCTCAAGGCCCGCGATGAGCTTCAGGAAATTACCGATTATCACCTGCGGTTCTCACTTGCAGAAACCCGTGACTTCTTACGTATTGCCCACCAATTAAACCTAACAGATACACTGATTACCCGTCTGCAAAGCAAGACTGAAGGCTGGATCGCGGGATTGCAGCTTGTGTCGTTAATTTTGAAAGACAAGCGGCATGAAAAAGATTTAACGCAGATAATATCAGGTAATTTCCGTGATATAATGGACTATCTGGCAAATGATGTCTTTGCCCTCCAAAATCCCGAGATTCAAAATTTTCTGTTAAAATCATCTATCCTCGACAGATTAAACGCCGGTGTCTGTAACCGGATGATGGATATTCATAACAGCGGAGAAATATTGGAAGAACTTGAAGATAAAAACCTGTTCATCACGCCTTTGGATGGGGAAAGTGGCTGGTATCGTTATCATCATTTATTTCAGGACTTTCTAAAATTGCGTCTGGAACGACAGGACCCTGACCTGAAAAAGGAACTGACCCTAAAAGCCTCGGGATGGTTCCTGCAATATGGATCGATAACAGAGGCCGTGAATTATGCCCTTGAAACAAGCGATTATGAGCTTTCAGCATCACTTATTGAAGAACATGCCCTCACGTTCATAAAAAGGGGACAAATATCATTACTTCAGGATTGGCTTGCCCGAATTCCTGCCCATATTGCCAGTGAAAGATACCGGATACCCATGTATCTGTGCTGGGCTTTATTTCATATGCGTCGCCCCGTTGAGGCCGCCAGTGCCGCATACAGGGCAGAAGAAATCGTAAAAAGGCATACGCAAGCGAACGCGTTATCAGGACAACAACTCATAGATATTCAAGCCGAACTAAAAGTCTTGAAAATTGGGGTTGCCATAGCATCAGATGACGTGGAACAGGCAAAAATTTTATGCCAGAAATTTCTGGCATTGGATTTTGCCGAAAACACGTTCAGCATTGGGGCCATGTATAATATGTTAGGCTATGTTTGTTATGCCCTAAGTGAATTTTCTCAGGCAAAAGATGCCTTGACCAAAGCCCGTCAGTGTCATGTGAAAGCACGCGCGACCTACGGAATAGTTTATTCAGACTGTTTTTTGGGCATGACAGAAACGGCCATGGGAAGGCTCCATATGGCTCATGCATTATTCTTGCAGGCCGAGGATGTTGCCAGCAAAGATCAGGTTCCTCACTCAACGGGGGCGGCGAATGCCCGTCTGTATCGTGGCTGTGTCCTTTATGAATGGGACAAAACAGATAAAGCTAAAGATCTTTTGGAACAAAATATCGACAGAGTTATCGAATGTGGACAGGCCGAGGCCCCAATTCTTGGTCTATGTACCTATGCCCGAATTTTACAAAAAGAAGGCGAAACAGACAAAGCATGGCAACAGCTGGAAAGAGCCCGGAATATCTGCCGCGATGATCAGCTATACCGTTTATCCATCCTGACCGATTATGAAGCGGTGCGTTTCTTGCTTAAACAAAACAAATTACCACAGGCCATCGCGCGGGGTGGTCTTGCCGCCATATCTATGGGGGAACGACCAGAAGATTTACAATTGGACGACTGGGACCGGGTTGTCTGCCTGAAATTATTAATCAAAATACGTCTTCTCATTGCGCTGAAGGAATATACCCATGCAACAAAGATTCTTGACCATATACTAAAACTGGCCCGTGACATTGGGCGGTCCAAGAGAATGATAGAATGCCTGATACTAAAGGCAATTGTGTTATGGCAAAATAAAGAAAAAGAAACGGCTCATCAGTTTTTTAGGCAGGCCCTTGACCTAGGACGATCAGAAGATTTTTTACGAATATTCCTGGATGAAGGAGACGTCATTGGGCCACTCTTGCAAGCCGCAATGGCTGATCAAACCCCGACAACAGGTGACAATGGTTATATCAATCGTTTGGTGGAAGGGTTTGGAAATACCGCTATCATATCAGTTCAAAAAACGGGGGGAGACAACTATCTTCTTCTGGAGGAATTAAGCCAAAGAGAATTAGATGTCATGTCGTTACTAGCGGCAGGGAACAGCAATGCGGAAATCGGCCGACATCTAAAAATCAAAGAAAATACCGTTAAATGGCATATCAAAAATATCTTTGAAAAGCTTGGGGTGAACAACAGAACCACAGCCGTATTGGCGGCTCAGAAATTAAAACTGGTTATATGATGTCAGCCGCAAATAATAATATTTAGCACAGCCATCAAAGACCGACAATTTATCCATATAAAAAACAGCATGATCCCCAAACCCTACTTTCAGGTAGGAAGGTTTTTCTATACCACCCCTCCTTTCGGGTCGGGCAACAATACCGAACATAGGATATATTCAAGCATCTTTTAAAAAAACTTTGGGGCCAGACCCGCATCTGGCCCTCCTTTTTAAAGAATTGTTTGGAAGAATATGACTTTATCAGAATATCGCACTTACGACGCCCTTGGTCTGGCGAACCTTGTTAAAAAAGGGGATGCCACAGCTCTGGAACTGGCAAAACTCGCTCTTGAAGCCATTGATAACATCAATCCTGAATTAAATGCCGTTCTTGAAGTGTTTGAAGACCCCTTGGAAAATTTAGTAAACACAGGCATAACAAATGCCCCATTTGCCGGTGTCCCGTTTCTGGTTAAAGACCTAATTCTTCATATGCAAGGCCGTAAGTGCGAGATGGGATCACGGTTATGTCAAGACATGATAGCCCCCCATGACACACATCTGGCGGCAAAATTCAAAGACGCTGGTCTGATCACATTGGGCCGCACCGCAACCCCGGAAATGGGCTTCTGCACCACCACAGAATCCTTGTTAAATGGCCCGACACTGAACCCGTGGAATACAGACATTATGCCGGGGGGCTCCAGCGGCGGTTCTGCTGCTATGGTGGCGGCTGGCGCAGTGCCCATGGCCCACGGCAATGACGGGGGCGGGTCCCTTCGTATTCCGGCCGCCTGTTGCGGGCTCGTCGGCTTGAAACCCAGCCGGGGACGAACCCCCATAGGCCCGGATGCAGGGGATGGCCTGAACGGTTTGGGCATAGAACATGTCCTGACAAGAAGTTTAAGAGACTGTGCTGCCATGCTGGATGCGACAGAAGGCCCGATGCCTGGTGATCCCTATGCCATCATCCGCCCCGCACGGCCTTACCTTTCGGAATTAGACAGAAAATGCGAACCGCTGAAAATTGGTTTCACCAGCACAGCCTGGTCCGGTGTTCATATTGATGCCGAGATCGCAGATAAAACCAGAAAAATAGCGCTTCTCTGTGCCCAAATGGGGCATAATGTAGAGGAAGCCACCCCCCTATTTGACTATGGTATTTTTAGAGAAGCCACAGTTACTTTCTGGTGTGCCAATATCGCGCTCTGGGTCACCCAGATCAGCGAAATGACGGGCCGCCCGATAAACGAAGAAACACTGGAAGCGACAACGCTCGCCTGTTACAGGTATGGGCTTGAGATGCAGGCCACTGATATGGTCGCCGCCTTTGCGGCAATGAATATGGTCAGCCGTGATATTTCCACCTTCTTTCAAAAATATGACGTGTTGATTACGCCGACCACCGCCCTCCTGCCCCAGAAAATTGGGGCATATAATGCCAATGATCCCTCATTTGATGCTTATGACTGGGCCGATCATATCTTCTCTTTTGCCCCCTTCACGGCAGCATTCAACATGACCGGGCAACCAGCAATTTCTCTACCGCTGAGCATGTCCGCAACAGGCTTGCCTATTGGAACGCAGTTCGTTAGCGGGGCAGGACGAGAGGATATTCTTTTTCGGCTGTCATCACAATTGGAGCAAGCGTTGCCTTGGGCGGACCGGCATCCTAAAACCAGTCTTTGGAATGATACATATATCGGAAAATCAGTATGACACGAAAAACAGGCTTTGTATGGCAGGAAATTTACATGTGGCACGATACCGGCACCCATGCGGGTGTCATGCCCCCGGGGGTTCCGATTCAGCCGGGAACCCATGCGGAAAACCCTGAAACAAAACGGCGGTTTAAAAACCTTCTGGAAGTCAGTGGGCTTTATAAACAATTGCATCCCGTTGAAGCCTATCCGGCCAGTGAAGAAGATATTCTTCGGGTTCATACCCATGCGTATATGAACCGTATTAAAGCCATGAGTGAGGAGACCGGCGGCGATGCCGGTATGCTCACCCCGTTTGGCAAGGGTGGATTTGACATTGCGAAGCTTGCCGCTGGTGGTGTCATGGCGGCGATTGATGCCGTTCTGAACGGTGAAATAGACAATGCCTATGCCTTGGTGCGCCCGCCCGGACATCATGCAGAGCCGGATACGGGCAAAGGATTTTGCCTATTTTGCAATGCCGCCATTGCCGCAAAATATGCGCAGGCAAAAAGAGGCGTAGAAAAGATCGCTTTCGTCGATTGGGATGTCCATCACGGAAATGGAGCCGAAAAAATATTCTGGGATGATCCATCCGTGCTGACCATTTCAATTCATCAGGACCGCTGCTTTCCACCGGACAGTGGTGACTTGTCCGACAATGGCGAGGGCGCCGGGGCGGGTTATAATATTAACATTCCCCTTCCGGCGGGCAGCGGTGTCGGGGCCTACGAAGCGGCCTTTGACCGTGTGATTATTCCGGCGCTTTATAAATTCAAGCCAGATCTCATCATCGTCCCATCCGGTTTTGATGCCGGGGCCCATGATCCCCTGGGGCGCATGATGATGCATAGTGAAGGCTATCGCAGCCTGACGGAAAAATTGATAACGGCGGCTGCTGCACTTTGTTCCGGACGGATCGTGATGTGCCATGAGGGTGGCTATAACGACGCCACGGTTCCTTTCTTTGGCTTAGCCGTCATGGAAAGTCTGTCCGGCATCAAAACCCAAACAGATGACCCCTTCATGGCCCTATTTGAAGCCCTCGCCGGGCAAGAATTGCAACCTCATCAATATCTGGTGATTAAAGCAGCCGAGAAACTACTAGAAAATTTAAAATCGTAATTTCAAATAGGCAAGACCCCAATTCGGGGAAGAAAAAAGTTAAATAATAGGGAAAATATACGAGAGGAAATAAGACAATGAACATATTACAAAATTCCAGACGCAGAGCATTATTGCTTTCAACGGCATGTATTGCAGGAACGCTCCTGCAAGCGGCGCCGGTATCCGCGCAAACGGTGCTTGAAGAAATTACCGTCACTGCGCAAAAACGTGAACAGGGTATCAATGATATTGGCTTCACGGTAAATGCCTTTTCAGGAGATTTATTGAAAGAACGTGGCGTATTCACATCAGAGGATATTGCACAAATTACGCCGGGACTGACCGTCAATGATACCGCCGCAACCGGTGTCCCGCTGTACACTATTCGCGGCATTGGTTTCCAGGATTATTCCACAGCGGCCTCGTCCACAGTTGGCCTGTATTTCGATGAAGTTTCCATGCCATATACTGTGATGAGCCGGGGACTTGTTTTCGATCTGGAACGGGTTGAAGTTCTGAAAGGCCCTCAGGGTGATCTATATGGTCGTAACACGACCGGCGGCCAGATTAATTTTATCAGCCGGAAACCAACGGATGAGGCAGGGGCGGGAATGACCGTTGGTTTCAGCAGTTTTGAAACTCTGGATGTTGAGGGCTATATAAATGGGCCAATAGCACAGGGCATTAATGCCCGTCTGGCATTTAAAACAACGCAATCCGGCAAAGGCTGGCAGAAAAGCCTGACCCGCGATGATACTTTGGGTAAGAAAAACGTCTATTCCCTCAGAGGGCTTATTGATATTGAACTCAGTGAAACGGCCAAACTGCTTATCAATGTTCACTATAGTAACGATCAGTCCGACAACAAAGCCAATACGGTTTATGACGGACGATTGGCGGGACTTAGTGAATTTAATTTACCCTATCGGCAGTTATTTCCATTTGTTGTCAGCGGGACAACACCACCGTGGTATTCAACGGGGGATAACCGGGCTGCCGACTGGACCAACTCCTATACCGACCCTAATGGCAATGTTTTTGACATTCGTCCCAAGCGCGATAATCAGCTAATTGGGACCTCTGTCAAACTGGAATGGGATATCTCCGACGACATCACGCTGATTTCCGTCACCGGCTACGATAAATTTGATCGTGTTGAGTCCAATGACTGGGACGGCATGGCGGCAAATGATTCCAGCAATATCAATACGACTGATCTGGAAGTATTTTCTTCAGAACTTCGCCTGACCGGACAAACCGATAAATTGTTATGGATTGCCGGGGCCTATTATTCTGAAGATACAATGGATGAGCTTTATAACTATTTCATGTCAGATTCATTATTTGGTACTGGCTCTGTGGCGTTCGGGGCCGCACCCTTCATGTTTTCGCCCATTCTGCAATTGCATACAAGATATAATCAGAAAACAGATTCACAGGCGCTTTTCGGTCATGTTGAATATAATGTGACCGACAAACTGCGGGTAACTGTTGGCGGACGGTATACTCAGGAAGACCGGACCTGGTCCGGATGCACATTTGATGCCGGGGAAGGCACATTGGCTGGTTTCCTGAATTTTGCCTTTGGGGCAAATCTGTCGCCGGGGGATTGCGGCACCATTGATGACGATCCGGCATCGCCGAATTATATCTTTGGCGTGATCGGCGGACCAAATGTCAATGACGCTTTCCATGTTACGACCACCACTATTGAAACCAATAAATGGATGTTTAAATTCGGCCTGGACTATGCCGTGACCGATGACTTTCTCCTATATGCAACGGTATCAAACGGTTTTAAATCCGGGGGCTTTAATGGGGCAAATTCCAACACGACACAACAGCTCAAGCCATATAAGGCGGAAGAGATCACCTCTTATGAGGCTGGCATGAAATCGACCCTTCTTGAAGGTGCCATGCAATTGAACCTCTCCGGTTTCTATTATGATTACAAGAACAAGCAGGAGCAGGACCGCGCAGTTACCTTTGTCGGCAACATCAGTGGCCTGACCAATGTGCCAAAATCACGTATTTACGGCGCAGAGCTTGACATGCAATGGGTTCCTGCTGAGGGATGGTTTGTTAATTTTGGCGCGGCTTATCTTAATTCCAAGGTAAGCGAATGGCAGGCAACGTCAAACGACAGTGTCTGGCCAACTGTTGTAAAATTTGATGCCTCTGGTATAGAACTGGCCATGGCTCCCAGGTGGCAGTTGAATGGGGGAATAGAGTATGAGTGGAACATCTCCAACACACTCATGATGAAACTTAGCGGCGATGTAAATTACACGGATAAAACCACGGGCGGCGCACAGCCTGAAAACGCAACAGGAGCCTATACGGTGGCAAACCTGCGGGCAATCCTGTCCAGCACAGAAGATAACTGGAGCGTCATGATATGGAGCCGTAACCTGTTCGATAAATATTACTATCCAGCAGCATACACCGGCGGCAATGGCCCGTTCGTGCGCAGCGTAGGCATGCCACGTACCTTTGGCATAACACTATCTTACGATTTCTAGTGTGTGACATAATGAGGTCATGCCATTCCGGTATGGCCTCATTGCCAAATAGGAAAAAAAATGACCAGATTTCAAATTCATTTTCTTAAATTAGGTTGCTCGGCACTGATATTTATCACCGCAGGTCTAAGCGCCATTGCCGCCGAAAGCACAGCAATTGCCGATAAAATTTTGATAAATGGTTTCATTTATACCATGGAACCAGACCAGCCTAATGTTGAAGCTCTGGCCATACGGGACGGCAAGATTCTAGCCTTGGGGTCATCGAAGAATATCCGGAAACTTGCCAATGACAAGACACAGGTCATTGACCTGAAAGGCCGCATGGTCATGCCGGGGTTGAATGACGGTCACAGCCATCCAACGGAAGGGGCCATTGCCAACCTGTTTAGCTGTAAGTTTGAATTTACCGCCGGGCCAAAAGACATTGCCCGTATTTTAACGGATTGTGTCAAGAGGAACCCAAATGCGCAATGGGTCGTTGGCGGGCGCTGGGACAGTAACTTTTTTGAAAATAATGATATTCCCTCGCCGCGCAAATGGCTGGATCAATATTCCGGGGACAAGGCGGTCTATTTCAGTGATGATTCAGGCCATAACGGCTGGGCCAACACCAAAGCCCTTCAATTAGTCGGGATGACAAAGGACACAAAAGACCCCAAAGGCGGCACAATCATTCGAGATGGCAAAACCGGCGAGCCTAACGGCCTGCTGCTGGAGGGGGCCCAGACCCTGATGGAACTTCAACTGCCAGACTGGACGGAAGAACAATATCAGGCAGGTGTCAGGGAGATGACCCGCATTGCTAATAGTTTTGGCATAACGGGTATAAAAGATGCCATAGCCCGTGACCCCATACTCAAAGCCTATCATGACGTGGATCAAACCGGGGATTTAACCATTCATGTGGCCGCCGCCATTTCAACACCTTACGGCCACCGGGAAGTGCCGCTTGATTATGACCGCCTCGAAACATTACGGGATAAATTTGCCTCAAAGCATGTGGATACCCGGTTTGTAAAAATAACCAATGACGGGGTGCCGACAGTGTCGCGCACGGCGGCCATGCTGGCCCCCTATTTGCCGGACGACCATTTCCCCAAAGACTACACGGGACTGTTACATGTGAATGAGGACATACTGACCGCAGATATTGCAGAGCTGGAAAAACGCGGCTTTACCGTCAAAATTCATACGGCAGGTGATCGTTCGGTGCATGTGGGGCTTAATGCCATCGAAAGGGCCCATAAAATTTCCGGGCGTTCTGACTTGCGTCATGAACTGGCCCATGCGGGGTTTGTATCTCCGGAAGATATACCGCGCTTTAAAGAATTAAATGTTGTTGCGGACTTATCTCCCTATATCTGGCA
>JAADFR010000100.1 GCA_013152755.1 Alphaproteobacteria bacterium | reverse complement strand
CATCCAAACGGCGCAGGGTTTCCTGAAACATGGAATAGGCGCTGTTCATAGCCAGAAACTGTTTGGGATAGCTGGCGCGGGACAGGGGCCAGAGCCGGGAGCCGCTACCGCCGGAAAGTATAACTGGAATCATTCTTTTCTCATTTTCTTATTGGTTTATTCGCATTTAACCGCAAAAATGCTTATTTTATATTAACAGTGTCGGGCTTTTCTTGACGCTTACTATATTACTGGTTACCTAGTCTCTATAGATAATATGTATAAAGGTATTATGAAACCATGAAAAGAGACAGCGGACAAAATCGTGAGGTAACCTCCAAATGGCGGCTTCAGACCCAATTGGTCAGGGGCGGCACGTGGCGCAGTGAAATCGGCGAGACATCCGAGAGCATGTATATGACATCCGGCTATGCTTACGACTGCGCCGAGGATGCGGCGGCCCGTTTTGCCGGAGAGCAGGAAGGCTATACCTATTCCCGGCTCAGAAATCCCACGGCGGCCATGTTTGAGGATCGTATGGCCCTGATTGAGGGTGCGGAAGTGGCCCGTTCCACCGCCACCGGCATGGCGGCCATATCCTCAGCTTTGCTGTCACTGGTCAAGGCCGGGGATCACGTGGTGTCCAGCCGGGCGCTCTTTGGCTCCTGCCGTTATATTATTGAAACCATCATGCCCAAGTTCGGCGTTGATTTTACCTTTGTCGACGGGGCAGACCATGATGCATGGACGGCGGCATTCCGGCCCAATACCACGGCGGTTTTTCTGGAGACTCCGGCCAATCCGACACTGGATGTGGTGGATATTGAATTTGTCACTGCCCTTGCCCATGAACATGGAGCCATTGTGGTGGCGGATAATGCCTTTGCCTCACCCGTTCTGCAAAAGCCCTTGACCATGGGGGCGGATGTGGTGGTCTATTCGGCCACTAAACATATTGACGGACAGGGACGCTGTCTTGGCGGCTGTATCCTGACCAATGAGGAATTGATGGAGGAAACCATCCTGCCTTACCTGCGCCATACCGGACCAAATATCAGCCCCTTTAATGCCTGGGTAATGCTCAAAGGGCTGGACACCCTTGATATGCGGGTGACACGCATGTGTGAGAATGCATCCGCTTTGGCCGATGCGCTGGTGGATATGGGCGGCTTTGATTATGTGAAATATCCGGGCCGGGCGGATTTCCACCAACATGATTTGGCCATGAAACAGATGTCTATGGGCGGCAGCATGGTGGCCCTGCATGTGCCGGGCGGGCGGGATCAGGCCTTTAAATTCCTGAATGCGCTGGACATTATTGATATTTCCAATAATCTTGGTGATGCGAAAAGTCTGATTACCCATCCGGCCAGCACGACCCACGCAGGGGTCAGTGAAGAGGCCCGGCTTGAGGTTGGCATCACAGAGGGCATGTTGCGCCTGTCTGTTGGCCTTGAACATCCAGACGATTTGATTGAGGATTTGCACAGGGCGGCCCATATTGCCGGAATAACATGAGCGATGACACGGCTGATTTTATAAAGATGGATGACGGGGCCTATGAGGCCACGACGGAGGGCGTGCGGATTTCCGTACAGCCCTTTTATCTGGAAGACGAATCAAACCCGGAAGAAGGCCGTTATTTCTGGGCCTATCAGGTTCAGATAGAAAATACCGGCGTAGAAACCCTGCAACTGAAAAGCCGCTACTGGCGGATCACGGATTCCACAGGACGGATCGAAGAAGTGCGCGGTGAGGGTGTTGTGGGCGAACAGCCGGTCATAGAACCCGGTTTTGCCTTTGAATATACCAGCGGCGCGCCCCTCAGCACGACGTCCGGCTTTATGACCGGGCATTACAAAATGTATAAAAAAGATGGCAGCTCATTCGAGGCGGAAATCCCGGCCTTTTCGCTGGATAGTCCCCATGAGTCTCCCACATTAAATTAGGGCCGAAGTCATGACAGAAAACATCAAAGCACATAAACCCACACAGGCTGAGGCTGAGGAAGCCGTACGTACGCTTCTGCGTTGGGCCGGGGATGATCCGGGCCGAGAAGGCCTGCTGGACACGCCAAAACGGGTGGTCAAGGCGTACGGCGAATTTTTCCGGGGCTACGGCGAGGATCCAAAACAGATCTTATCCCGCACGTTCGAGGAAGTCTGCGGTTATGACGAGATGATTGTCCTGCGGGATATTCCGTTTGAATCCCACTGTGAACATCATATGGCGCCGATCATTGGCCGCGCCCATGTGGGCTATCTGCCCGATAAAAAGGTGGTGGGGATCAGCAAGCTGGCCCGGGTGGTGGAAACCTATGCCAAGCGGCTTCAGGTGCAGGAAAAAATGACGGCCCAGATTGCCGATTGTATCTGGGATGTTCTGGCCCCGCTGGGGGTTGGGGTTATCATTCAGGCGACCCATGAATGTATGTCCACGCGCGGGGTTCATGCCCACGGCGTCTCCATGGTTACAAGCCGCATGGTCGGTGCCTTTCGCAATGATGAGAAAACCCGGCGCGAATTTCTGGCTGTTGTCGGGACTTTTGAGCCTCATAAGGGCTGATAGAACATCGCGGAAAGGCGGCTTATTGGTTGATCTTCGTCCCATTCTTCTGATTAACGGCCTGTTCCTGCTTATTCTGGGGGTGGGGATGCTGTTCCCGGCGTTGGTTGATGTGGCGGTTGATAATTCGGACTGGCAGGTATTCGCCATTTGTGCGGGCTTTGTCATGTTTGTGGGCGGGATGCTGTTCCTGACCAATCGGGGCGATGCAGAGGAATTATCCATACAGCAGGCCTTTATCCTGACCGTGTCCACATGGGTGATTATCCCGATTTTTGCCGCCCTGCCGTTTGTCTATTCCGAACTAGCTTTAAGCTATACTGATGCTTTTTTCGAGGCCATGTCAGGCCTGTCCACCACCGGGTCCACGGTGATTACCGGACTGGACGGCGCGCCGCCGGGCATTTTGCTGTGGCGGGCGCTTCTGCAATGGTTTGGCGGGGTCGGCATCATTATTATGGCGGTGATTATCCTGCCGTTCCTTCGGGTTGGCGGGATGCAATTGTTTAAAATCGGGGCTTTTAATACGGCGGAAAAAGTCCTGCCCCGGGCGGCCCAGCTGGGCATGGCCATTTCCCTGCTTTATGTGGGACTGACCATCATCTGTGCCGTGGCCCTCTGGGCGGCGGGCATGAGTGTTTTTGAGGCCGTCTGTCATGCCTTTACCACCATAGCTACCGGCGGATATTCTACCTCCGATGGTTCCGTTGGTCATTTTGACAGTGCCCTGATCGATTATATTATCGTTCTTTTCATGATAATCGGCAGCATGCCCTTCATCCTTTATCTGAAAATGGTTCAGGGCCATAGCCTGATATTTTGGCGCGATTCTCAGGTCCGGTGGTTTCTGGCCCTGTTGCTGGTGTTGATTTCCATCCTCAGCCTGTGGCGGTGGGGCAACGGCGAACAGGCCATGACGGAGATTTTGCGCTATACGATATTCAATGTGGTATCCATCCTGACCGGGACCGGGTTTGCCACGGCGGATTATACCACATGGGGCAGTCTGGCCGTGGTGTTTTTCTTCTTCATCATGTTTATTGGCGGCTGTGCAGGGTCAACATCCTGCGGTATAAAAATATTCAGATTTCAGGTGCTGGTCAGCATGGTTGTGGCCAATTTCCGCCATCTGTTGCGGCCCAGCGGTATTTTTATTCCCCGCTATAACGGTATGCCGATCCGGGATGATGTGCTGGGCTCGGTGATTAGCTATTTCTTTTTGTTTCTAATGTGTTTTTTAATATTGACCTTCGCCCTGTCCCTGACCGGGCTGGATTTTGTCACCGCTATTTCCGGGGCGGGCAGTGCCATTTCCAATGTGGGGCCCGCGCTGGGTCATATCATTGGCCCCACCGGGACTTTTCAGTCGCTGCCCGATGCGGCCAAATGGTTTTTGACGGTGGGGATGCTGATGGGGCGGCTGGAATTATTCGCCGTGCTTATTCTGTTCTCACCCCAGTTCTGGCGGGCTTGATTATTCGCTCTCTTCTTCGATGATCCCGATTAACATCTGACGTTCATGGGCCAGAAGGGAAAATTGCTTGTCCAGTTTTTTGATCAGGTCGCGGGCTTCCTCCGCATCAATATAGCCGGGTGTATCGCTGGACATGCTGATACTGTTCAGGATGCCGCCGATGTTGGTGGCATTTTTCAGACTGGCCCGGCTGGCCAGTGAATGCCAGTCCACATCTTCATCCAGCGTTTCAATGGGCAGGAATACGCCGCCCGCCAGAAAAGAAAAATGTTCTGCGATGGCCGGGGCATTTGTTTCCCGCGCCAGTTTTTCCGCCCGCTCCAGCGTCAGGTCCGCATCGCTGTTGGGGTCGGTGAAATCATAGGCCCGGGTGCGGCCAATCTCCAAAATTTCCATCACCGACGGAATACCGCCCGCCTGTTTGAACAGTTCCGAAACAACCGCCTTGGTTGAGCCGTATTTACGGCGCTTTAAAGGATTAAATGTCATAGAATTTTTCCCCATTTCCTTTGTTTTTATATTTTCCTGCTGTAAACTATACTTCAAAAAACACAGGGCCGTAAATGAAAGATTTTTCCGCAACAGAAATGCTGGCAA
>JAADFR010000099.1 GCA_013152755.1 Alphaproteobacteria bacterium | reverse complement strand
ACAGCTTTAAGGATTTGCTTTCCACCAAAAAATCACCGGGGATATAGTCTATAACAATATGGGCAAAATCCGGCTGACCGGTTACGGGGCAGAGCGAGGTAAATTCCGGACAGGTAAAGCGGACGAAATAATCACTGTCCGGGCGCGGGTTTGGCACCCGGTCGAGCCTGGCCTCATCCGGATTTTCGGGCGCCTTGGTGTCTTTGCCCAACTGGGAGAGGCCCTGATATATATCCTTGGTCATCGGTAATCCTTTTATCTTTTCCCCTGATTATATCATTTTTCCGGCAAAGTCATTATTGACTTTTTAAACATTCCGGCGTAAAGCTCAGAATTATGAAACAGACAGCCTCTTTACGAATGCGAATGTATCGAATTATGACCCCGGTTCTTTAATCAAGGGCCGGATATAGATTGCCTGTGCAATTTTCCGTTTGATACATCGTAATAGTTTAAAGAGGAGCGCGTGACATGTCCACGCCTGTAAGTCCCCCCAAAGATACCATTCATTTTGCCATCACTGCCGATGCCCATCCGGCGGCGCTTTCCCGAATAGTGGCGCAATTCACCCTGCGCAATATCACCCCTGACCTGATCAAGGCCTGTTGCTATAAATCCCCCGCCTTCCCCGATGAAATCCTGAGCGTTGATATTCATGTCTATGGCCTGAGCCACAGGGAGCAGGATATTATCCGGCGCAATATGACGGCACAGGTTTTGGTCCATTCCGTCCGGCAGGAAAATTTATATCAAAAATGCCCAGCCAAACTTGCGTCATGAACTGACGCTCCCTATATTCAAGACTATATGATAACGGGATAAATTTATGAATATCAAAGACGGCTTTATTGGTGCCATTGGCCAGACACCCCTGATCAAGCTGGAACGGGCCTCACGGGATACGGGATGCACCATTCTGGGCAAGGCTGAGTTCCTCAACCCCGGCGGGTCAGTCAAGGACCGGGCGGCGCTTTTCATCATCCGCGATGCAGAGCGGCGCGGCCTGCTCAAGCCCGGCGGCACCATTGTGGAAGGCACCGCCGGTAACACGGGCATCGGCCTTGGGCTGGTGGCCAATGCATTGGGTTATAAAACCGTCATTGTCATGCCCGAAACCCAGTCACAGGAGAAAAAGGACATGCTGCGCCTGTGCGGTTGTGACCTGCGGCTGGTGCCGGCAAAGCCCTATAGTGATCCGGGTAATTATGTGCGCTATTCAGAGCAGCTGGCCAAAGAGCTGAACGCCCTGTGGGCCAATCAGTTTGACAATATCGCCAACCGTCAGGCCCATACGGAGGGCACCGGACCCGAAATCTGGGACCAGACAGACGGTAAAATTGATGCCTTCACCTGTGCGGTAGGCACCGGCGGATCGCTGGGCGGTATTTCGCTGGCCCTGAAAGAGCGCAACAAGGATGTGAAAATTGTCCTTGCCGATCCCATGGGGTCCGCGCTCTATAACTATTACAAACACGGCGAGCTAAAGGCCGAAGGCGGATCCATCACCGAGGGCATTGGGCAGGGGCGGATCACTAAAAACCTTCAGGATGTGATCATTGATGACGCCATCCGGATTCCCGATGATGAGGCCCTAACCGTGATTTTCGACCTGTTGAAACATGAAGGATTATGTCTTGGCGGGTCAAGCGGCATCAATGTAGCCGCCGCCATCCGGCTCGCCAAGGAGATGGGGCCGGGCCATACCATCGTCACTCTGCTCTGTGATTATGGCACCCGTTATATGAGCAAGATATTCAACCGTGAATTTTTGGATGAACGGGGGCTACCCTATCCCGACTGGTTGTAATATAGTATAGCTGTCGTCAACAGAAGGAACCGTAACATGCCCGATACCACCCCCGCTCTTGTATCCACCGAATGGCTGCATACCCATCTTTCCGCGCCGGATATCAGGATCGTAGACGCCACATGGCATATGCCCGCCAGCCCTCGCGATGCCCGGACCGAATATGGCGAGGCCCATATACCGGGCGCAGTTTTCTTTGACATAAATGAAATATGCGATCTGGAGAACCCCCTGCCTCATATGTTGCCAAGCGCAGAGAAAATGTCGAGCCGTATGCGCAAACTGGGCATTGGTGATGGCAACCGGGTGATTGTCTATGACAACAGCGACGTGCGCAGTGCCGCCCGGGTCTGGTTCATGCTGAAAGCCTTTGGCCTGTGGGATGTGGCGATCCTTGACGGCGGCTTTCAGAAATGGAAGGCCGAACGGCGGACCATAGAAGACATCCCCCCCATCCCCCGCATGCGTCATTTCACCGCCCGCTTTAATACCACCATGGTCCGTGACCTTGACCATATGCTGGAAAATCTGGACACGGGCCGGGAACAGGTGGCCGATGCCCGCGCGCCGGGCCGCTTTAGCGGGGCCGAGCCAGAACCCCGCGCCGATATGAAAAGCGGGGCCATTCCGGGAAGCCATAATGTTTTCTTTCGTAATCTGCTCAATGAAGACGGCACCTTCAAATCGCCGGAGGACATTCGCGTCTGCTTTGAGGCCGCCGGACTGGACCTGAAAAAACCTATTGTCACCAGCTGTGGCTCCGGTATTACCGCCTCGGTCCTGATGCTGGGCCTGCATCTGATCGGCCATCGGGAAAACGCTCTCTATGACGGTTCATGGAGCGAATGGGGCAGCCACCCCGACACCCCGGTGGAAACAGCCTGATATGAAAGAAGATACCATCCTCGCCGCCACGGGCCGCGACAAGAAATATACCCACGGGGCCATCAATACGCCGGTTTATCATGCCTCTACCCTGACGTTCGATACCATCCGGGAAATGAAACAGGCCAATGCCAACCGCAACAAGGGCGGGCTGACCTATGGCCGGCGCGGCAACCCCACCACCTATGCCTTGGAACAGGCGCTCTGTGATCTGGAAGGGGCCGACGGCTGTTACCTCTATCCGTCCGGGCTTGCGGCCATCAGCGGGGCCATTTTGTCCTTTGCCAAGGCCGGGGATCATATCCTCATGGCCGACGGGGTTTATGAGCCAACCCGTGGCCTGAGCCAGAGATTGCTTGGCCGTCTTGGCATCGAAACCACATTTTACGACCCCATGGTCGGGGCGGATATTGCCGACCTGATACAGGATAATACCCGGATTATTTTCGTCGAATCCCCCTGCTCCGTCACTATGGAAATTCAGGATATTCCGGCCATCGCCAAGGCGGCTCATGCACGCGGGGTGCTGGTGATGATGGATAATACCTGGGGGACGCCGCTTCATTTCAAAGCCTTTGACCACGGGGTTGACCTGTCCATTCATGCGGCGACCAAATATATGGTGGGCCATTCGGACGCCATGGTCGGTGCGGTCACCGCCCGGGCGGCCCATATGGAACAGCTTTTCAATATGTCCTATCAAATGGGATATTGCCTGTCGCCCGATGATGCCTTCCTGACCCTGCGGGGGCTTCGGACCCTGAAAGTTCGCTTGAAGCAGCATGAAAAGAATGCGCTCATCATCGCCAAATGGCTGAAACAACGGCCAGAGGTCGATCATATCCGCCATCCGGCCTTTGAAAGCTGCCCCGGACATGAGATATGGAAGCGGGATTTCACTGGTGCCAATGGTTTATTTTCCTTCGTCCTCAAAGAAGGTGATGAGGCCGCCACCACCGCCCTGATGGAGGGCATGGAGCATTTCAAGATGGGCTATAGCTGGGGCGGGTACGAAAGCCTGATTCTGACCTATTACGGTATTGAAAATTACCGCACTGCCAGCGGCTGGACCGCCAAAGGCCCCCTGATCCGCCTGCACATCGGTCTGGAAGACCCCGAAGACCTGATCGCCGATCTGGAGCAGGGTTTCGCGCGGTTTAAGGCGGCGCTTTTAAAATAATTTTAGTTTCTAGCTTAAACCCTGAAGCCCTTGGGTAAGACACGGCCAAGGAGGAATAGTAGCAGGGCCGACAGGACAATGGCGGGACCAGCGGGGACGTCCCACTGGCTGGACAGGAGGATCCCCATCACCACTGACAGGCTGCCAATAATCATGGAGCCCACGGCCATCTGTACCGGGGAGCGGGCCATGGTGCGAGCCGCCGCCGCCGGGATGATCATCAAGGAGGTGATGAGGAGCGCGCCAATGACCTTCATCGCAAAGGCCACCAACAGGGCAATCAACAGCATATAGATCACCTTAGTTTTAAGTATATTAACCCCCTCAACCCGGGCCAGATCCTCATGGACCGTGATCGATAACAGGGGTTTCCAGATATAGATCAGCCCCCCAAGGGTGCCCATGGTCATCAAGGCAATGCCCGTAAGTTCCGGGGTATCTATGGCCAGAATATCCCCAATCAGCAGGAACATCATATCCTGCCGCAGGTTATCCTGAAGGGCGATGATGATCAGGCCGATGGACAGGGCGCTATGGGCCAATATCCCCAGCAACGTATCGGTGGAGAATTTGCCGCCCCGCTCCAGAAACAACAATATCCATGATATGGCCGCACAGGTGATCACAATCACCCACGGGCTTGTGGTGCCAAGGGCCAGCCCAAGACCAACCCCCAGCAAGGCCGAATGGGAAATGGTATCGCCGAAATAGGCCATCCGTCGCCAGACCAGAAAACAGCCCAGCGGCCCGGCAGCCATAGCCACCAGCACCCCGGCCAATATGGCACTTAAAATAAAGTCATCAATCATGGTCGCAGCCCTCCCCGTGATCCCCGCTGACCACATTGCCCGCGCTGTCATGGTGATGATCATGATGATGGGTATAAAGGGCGATGGCATCGGCCCGCTGGCCCAGCAAGGCCTGATATTCCGGATGGTCCTGAATATTCTCCGGCGCGCCACTGCAACAGATATGACGGTTGAGGCATATGACCCGGTCGGTGCCCGCCATAACCATATGCAGGTCATGGGAAATCATCAGCACCCCGCAGTTTTTATGCCTATGCACCCGGCTGATAAGACGATAAAGCTCCTCCTGCCCGGTGATGTCCACCCCCTGTACCGGCTCATCCAGAACGATCAGATCCGGATCGCCCAGCAAGGCCCGCGCCATCAGCACCCGCTGCATTTCGCCGCCGGATACCTGTTGCACCGGACAGGTCGCCACATGGGCTATACGGACAAGTTCCATAACTTCTGTCACTTGCGCATCGGTGGTGCCGGGCCTGAGCTTCAGGAAGCTCTGAACCGTCAGGGGGAGATTATCCTCTATGCTGATTTTCTGGGGCATATAGCCAATGGAAATGCCCTTCGCGCGCCGCACCTGCCCCCGGTCGGGGGTCAGCAGGCCAAGGGCGATTTTCATAATCGTGCTTTTGCCCGCCCCGTTTGGCCCGATCAGGGTAACGATCTCACCCCGGCCTACGGTAAAGCTGACCTCCTCCAACACCGCGCGCCCGGAAAAGGCCAGACAAACCCGGTCCAGTTCGATCAGGCTTTCTGTCATTGGCTTTGACAATCCGCGCATTGGCCCATGATCTCCAGCATGCTGTTTTCACATGTATAGCCCTGCGCCTTGGCGGCGGCTGCGATCTGTCCCGCCAGCTTTTTATCACTGATCTCATTCACGGTTCGGCAATCCCGGCAGATAAGAAAATGACCCTGATGCTGGCTTTCCGGGTCCGGGCAGCCAACAAAGGCATTAAGAGATTCAAGGCGATGGACAAAGCCCTCCTCAATGAGGAAATCCAGCGCCCGGTAAACGGTGGGCGGGGCGACCCGTTTCTTGCCCGTCTTGCTCAACATATCCAGCAACTCATAGGCAGTGACCGGGTTATGACCACCCCAGACCAGTTCCAGAACCTGCCGGCGCAGCGGCGTAAAGCGGGTATCCCGGGCGGCGCAAATCTCCCCCGCCAGATCCAGCGCGTCCTCAATACATTTATCGTGATTATGTTGATGTGCAGACATTAGTACTTTTTCTTGCATCCCATATGTTATAACTTACGCCAATAGTGGCCTTATCTTGCCAGAAAAACAAGTGAGAAAAACATGACCAGCCCCATATTCACCCCGATCCCGAAAGATGTGATCGCCAAGGCCATAGCAGAAATGCGCTTTTCCGATCAGGGGTTGATCGCCGCCATTGCCCAGCAATGGGACAGCGGCGAGATTTTAATGATGGCCTGGATGAATAGCGATGCGGTGCGCGAAACCCTGACCACGGGCCAGGTATGCTATTGGTCACGGTCCCGCAAGGCCTTGTGGCGCAAGGGCGAAAGCTCCGGCCAGATACAAAGCCTCAAACATTTCCGCTATGATTGTGACCGGGACACCATTTTGCTGATGGTGGACCAGAAAGGCGTGGCCTGTCATACGGGGCGGCGCAATTGTTTTTTCCATGAGGTCACATCTGAGGGGGTGAAAATCATCAGCGCGCCCGCCGTGGATCCCGCCGCACTCTATGGGTCTAAGAAAAAATAACATTACAGTCAACTCTTGACCTATGTCATATGTTTAAGGCATGAAATATCATACTCTGGCGGGAAAACCAGACGTGAGGAGGGGCAGTTGCATAAGGATATTACACGACAGTTTTCAGACATTGCGGTCGAGAAAGTCACCTATCTCCGACAAAATCCGCTGGGATATTTCATCGCAACCATGATGGCCGGAGCCTATGTAGGCATCGGCCTGATCCTGATTATGACCCTTGGTAACGAAGCAGCCCCTGCATCTCGAAACCTGATCATGGGCAGTTTTTTTGGCATCACCCTGACGCTGGTTATATTTGCCGGGGCCGAGCTGTTTTCCGGCCATACCATGTATATGACTTTTGGTTTTTTCTATAAAAAAGTTGGTATCATTGCGGCACTGAAAGACTGGATTATTTGCTGGTATGGCAACCTGTTCGGAGCCATGATGCTGTCATTCCTGTTTGTTGCGGGCGGCGGCGGTGGCTGGCTCAATGACCCAACAAGCCTTGTTCATGCTGTCGCCAGTCACAAGATTAACAGCAGTATTACCGAGCTTGTCGCCCGGGCGATTATCTGTAACTGGCTGATTTGTCTTGCCATCTGGATGGCGGCGCGGACCAAGGATGATACGGCCAAATGTATTCTGATTTTCTGGTGCCTGTTTGCCTTTGTTGCGGCGGGTTTTGAGCATGGCATCGCCAATATGACCGTATTTACCATTTCCCTGCTCGGCAATCACCCCGATGATGTGACCCTCATGGGCGGGGCGTATAATCTGCTCTGGGTGTCGGTGGGAAATGTCATTGGTGGGGCGGGCTTTATCGGAGTTGCCTATTACCTGACGTCCAATCCGTTATTTGGTCAGAAGAAAGAATAGGGTCAAGCCGCTGATTTTATCTGCATAGCCCTCGGGTCAGGATCACTCTTAATGTGCGCGGATGCTATCAATTCTACTATTCGTCAGAATCAGTTGGCCACCCCCCTCCCCATTTTGCATGCAGGATAAATACTATTATGGACAAAAGAGTAAGTGCACCACTTATATTCGAAGCTACTTTGCCCGTAATAATGTCAGTATGATACATATAAAAATAAATAAGGTACCCCAAGAATACTACCGCAGCTAAAATTCTTATCATCCAAGGCTTCATTCATACCTCACGTTAAGAAGCTCTTATTTTCTTATGGGGTCAATGAGGTTAGAAACATTGCCGTCCCCCTTATTCTGGGTATTCAACCATTGATTCCATTTGTTTTCAATCAATTTCGTGGGGACAGGCCAGGCTCTAATCCTAAAATCAAACCGCTGGTTTTATCTTGAAAGCCCCCGGCCCGATCAAGAGCAATACGGCCACAACCCCGACCACAAGCCCGACCCAGGGCTCAAAAAACACCAGGAAAAAGGCGGTCATCAGCATGACCCCTCTTTCTTCCCGTCCGCGCGGCATGGACAGGGCAACAAAGGCGCAAGCAAAGCCGGTTAAGATAAGGGTCAGCATCAGGGCAATGGGCATGAAAGGCCGCAGGAAAGTCACCACCGGCAAAAACAACAGCAGGACAGGAAAACCATACATATAATAGGCACTGATCCCGCCGATCAGGCTATGCATTTTTTCCCGGCCTTCTTTCCAGCGCTGGACAACCACCACATGAACCCCGGTCCACAGGCATCCCTGTGTGGGGAAAAAGGGCGCGAACAGGGCCATGACCCCATTACGAATGGCAATGACAATATGGGAACGGTTGGTGTTGATGTCCAGCTTGTCATCCGGGCGGCTGTCCTCCGCATCCCGCAAAATAGCAATGCCGGTGAGCAAGTCGCCGAACAGAATGGTATAGGTGACCAGCACCAGCGGAATGGCCTCGATAAAAAAGGATAACGGCGGCCAGCCAATAACAAAGGGCGAGACCTTGGCCATCAAATCACCCACTGGCGGCACCATCACCCCCCATTCAATCTGAAAGGATATTTCCCCCATCAGGACACCCGCGATCCCGGCAATGATAAAACCCGGCAACAGGCCAAGACTTGCCACCATGGCCAGCGGCCTGCTTTTTTCCTTCATCTTCTGAAACGGCAGGGAAAAGGAAAAAACAAGGCAGGTCACAAGGGCCAGCGTCATGGAAACCGGCATGGCTTCTATGGTCTTGAAGTCATCAACAAATACCCGCTTGAAAGCCGCAAAAGCCGCGCCCAGAATAATCCCTGCCTTGATGGCGGTCGGAATATGAAGGATGAGCTTTCGCCCCAAACCGGTTATGCCCAGAAAAAACAACAGAATTGCCAGATCTATGGACAGGGCTGTCATCATCTGGAACCGTTCGGTCGGCGTATCATAGTTGCTCAGCACAAAGGCCAGCGATATGGGCAAGGCGGGCGTAATCCAGCCCGGTGAAAAAGGCTCCCCAAACAGCACAACATGGGACGAGATCAGGATAGAATGAAAAATGGAAATGGTGATGGCTTCTTCAAACGTCAGCCCAAAAGCCGTGGTCAGCAATGGTGCCAAGGCCAGCCCGGTCGCGGCCGCCACCACAAGGCCCTGCACAAGCTCCGGCCATTCGATCCGCATATGTACGATCGGCAACCGCGCGGTAAACGGCCCCCATTTTATCCCCGGCGGCGGGCCACCTTTGCTCTCACCCTTTTTTTCCTCACCCATATGATTCAACCCTTTTTTTGTAAACTATAGCGCAAATGGTTAATTTTAAAAGCCATATATGGTTGGCAAAGGTCAAAATCTATTCATTTGTTAATATATTATTGTCTAATATACGACATATTAAACATCATTTTAGCCCTTGAATTCACGTCACCAAACGTAAGGAATTGGACCAATTAAACGAGATTTCACCAGTAAAAAGATTCTTATCGTAGATGACGATCTTTATATTGCTAAAATCATGCGGTCGATTCTGGAGGCCTTTGAGGTGCCACAGGTTCAAATGACCACTGAATATAATGATGCCGTCCGTAGACTGAGCAACCATAAATATGATTGCATCTTTGTCGATAATATGATGAGCGAAAAAAATGGTCTGATGCTGACCAAATATATCCGCCGTCATCAAGATAAGACCCTGCGCAAAATACCGATTATCCTTTGCACCGCCTTTACCGGCCTTCAATCGATCATAAATGCACGGGACGCGGGCGTCACCGAAATATTGGCCAAGCCGGTGTCCCCGGACCAGATCATGGCAAAGATGAATGTGGCGTTATTTAACCCCCGATCCTTCATAGATGCCGAGGTTTATTCGGGACCAGACCGACGGCGACGTATTCGCGATTTTGGTGAACAGGACGACAGGCGAAAATCTGACATTCCCCTGCCTGCCCAAAAAGAAAATGACGATGACACAGCCCTTGACGGGCAAGCAGGGGCCGAATGAATGTCGAACGATAAATTTACCGTAAAACAACAGGAAATGCTCCGTAAAGCCCAAAGGATTATAGATCGGGCCAGCCTGAGCTATGGCGATACGCTGAGCCAGCATATCCTGTCGCTTAAAACGTCACTGGATAATGATAATATTCAGGAAGCCATTCGTATTTGCCACCTTATCAACAGTCAGGCCGGCACCTTTGGCTGGCACCTTGCCGGTGAATTGTCCGGCTGGTTCAAAAGAGTTCTGATGAAACAGCAACAGGAATCGGGCCTGGATTCAAATGTCAGCCGCCTGTTTATGGATAGTCTGGACCATATGGTCAAACAAGACCTGAGAGCGGAATCCAGAGCCGCCGTTACCCTCCTGCGCGATTTGGAGGCGGCCTTGAAAGATGAAGACATTCATTGATTATCTCTTTGCCTTTAGCGGATTTTTTCAGTAGGTTACCTGCTGATCTCACGCGGGTGTGGTTCAATGGTAGAACGAGAGCTTCCCAAGCTTTAGACGAGGGTTCGATTCCCTTCACCCGCTCCAATATATGCGAAGGCTCACATGGCAAAGAATACAGGCGAATTATTACTGGATGGCCTGATTAGAGCGGCCAATATGGCAGAAGATATAAAAAACGAAGAATTGTCAGAATTCCTCGGCGAATTATATCAGGTTGCCGGAGAGGTGGTTTTCGATGGCCCCGATGGCCCCATAAAAAACCCCTGCGCTGTAAATATTCAAAAACAAATCAACCGCAAGAAATAACTGCTATGTAATGGGGAAAGTGGGGCGAGTGACCGGGATTGAACCGGCGACTTCCAGAATCACAATCTGGCGCTCTAACCAACTGAGCTACACCCGCCACAGGAATGAATGTCGCTTTTACGTCCAGTTCAGCGCAGGGTCAAGAGAAGAATTGCCCTTTTTACGCTTATTTAAAACACTATTAAAAGTCATTGCCTAATTATTAGGCGGCGCCTGCCTATTTTTTAATCATTTGCCCCTTATTTCAATCTTGAAATATGCCATAAACGGCCTGTTCCACCGGATTCCAATGCGGGGCATAATTGGCACGAAAAATGCTTTACAAGTCATGTAAATAATGACCAAATTTCAGATTAACAAACCCAAGGTAACCCAAGCGTTATGAAAAAAATTGAAGCAATTATAAAACCCTTTAAGCTGGACGAAGTGAAAGAGGC
Source organism: Alphaproteobacteria bacterium (assembly GCA_013152755.1). Taxonomy (GTDB): domain Bacteria; phylum Pseudomonadota; class Alphaproteobacteria; order Sphingomonadales; family Emcibacteraceae; genus Paremcibacter. Next base: position 11,014 of record JAADFR010000099.1, on the reverse strand, counting down.
CTTGCATGAGGTCGGCCTGTCGGGCATCACCGTCACCGAAGCCAAGGGATTTGGCCGACAGAAAGGCCATACGGAACTCTATCGCGGTGCCGAATATGTGGTTGATTTTCTGCCCAAGGTTAAAATTGAAATTGTGTTGAGTGACGACCTTCTGGAAAACGCCATAGAGGCCATTCAGACCGCCGCCAAAACAGGTCGAATCGGCGATGGCAAGATATTTGTCAGCAACATCGAGCAAGCCATTCGCATCCGCACCGGAGAAACCGGCGACGATGCCATCTAAACAATCCGAATATTCTTAAAAACCCATAGTAAATAAAATCAGGAAACAAATTTATGTCAGATGCAAAAACTGTCCTCGAAATGATCAAAGAAAAAGACATTGCCTTTGTGGACCTCCGTTTTACGGACCCAAAGGGCAAATGGCAACATCTCACCATGGATGCCGGCGTCTTTGATGAAGACATGCTGGAAGAAGGCGTCATGTTTGACGGCTCATCTATTGCCGGCTGGAAGGCGATCAATGAATCAGATATGATTTTGATGCCCGACCCCGGCTATATCACCATGGACCCCTTCATGGACCAGCCAACCATGGTGCTTTTCTGCTCCATTATCGAACCAGCCACTGGCGAAGGCTATGGCCGTGACCCCCGCTCCACTGCTCAACGCGCCGAAGCCTACCTGAAATATACCGGCATTGGCGATACCGCCTATTTCGGTCCAGAGCCTGAGTTTTTCATGTTCGATGATGTGCGCTTCAGCGTCGATTACAATGGTGCCTCTTACAAGCTGGACGACGTGGAAGGCCCCTATAACACGGGCCGCGAAGAAGAGTTCGGCAATCAGGGCCATCGGCCGGGCGTTAAAGGCGGCTATTTCCCCGTAGCCCCCGTTGATACCTGCGCCAATATTCGCGGCGAGATGGTCACCATCATGAAGGAACTGGGCCTGCCCATGGACAAGCATCATCATGAGGTCGCCCCGTCCCAGCACGAATTGGGTATGATGTTCGGCACCTTGGTTCAGACCGCTGACCGGGTTCAGGTCAATAAATATGTCACCCATCAGGTGGCCCATGAGCATGGCAAGACCGCCACCTTCATGCCCAAGCCTATCGCCGAAGACAATGGCTCCGGCATGCATACCCACCAGTCAATCTGGAAAGACGGCGAGCCTTTATTCGCCGGGAGCGGCTATGCGGATCTGTCCGATACTGCGCTTTATTATATTGGCGGCATCATCAAACATGCCAAGGCCCTGAACGCCTTTACCAATGCCTCCACCAACAGCTACAAGCGTCTGGTGCCGGGATTTGAAGCCCCGGTCCTGCTGGCCTATTCCGCCCGTAACCGGTCCGCATCCTGCCGGATCCCCTATAGCACCAGTCCCAAAGGCAAGCGGGTTGAAATCCGTTTCCCCGACCCGACCGCCAACCCTTATCTGGCCTTCTCTGCCATGCTGATGGCCGGCCTTGACGGTATTGAAAATAAAATCCACCCCGGTGATGCCATGGACAAAGATCTTTACGCCCTGCCGCCGGAAGAGCTGGCAGAGGTGCCAACCGTGGCGGCTTCACTGGAAGAGGCCCTGGATGCCTTGGACGCGGACCGTGAGTTCCTGAAAAAAGGCGATGTTTTCTCGGATGATCAAATTGATGCCTATATGGTATTAAAAAGGGAAGAGATTGATATTGTTCGCGTAATTCCTCATCCCGCAGAATTTAAACTGTATTATTCTGTTTAATTTATCGTATAATTTCCCTGACATCCCCGTAAAGCTTGGCTTTGCGGGGATGTTGTGGTTGTATTTCCCTACATCTTATGCTAGTTCTGCCGCCATATGGGGATGGCAGAATAGAGGGAAGAACTGATACTGTGGCTGATTTCACGACATATCAGGAAAAAGTCAAGGATGAGAATATCAATTCTCAGACTCTTTTGGCAACGGATTATATCAATCATTTTAATGAGGTTCATATGCTCATGGATATGTTGCCGTCCATGCCGGACTGTATTGAGGACATCCGGGAGTGGGGGCCGAAAACTTATCAGGAGCATTTTCAAGACAGTGTTTTCGCCGCAAAGGATCTGGCCATTAATGCCTATGCCTATTCCCCTGATGAATACCGGCTGCCCTTTGAAAAAACCGTCGCCGAAATGGATAACTTGATTCTGCAAACCATTGCCGAAGTGGAAATGTTGATTGAACAAGATAACATGGGTGGCCTGCAAACCACTGTTGAAAATTACACCCCAAAAATGATCGCGCTGATCGAAAAATGCGGCGGCATCATCAATGGTGAAAAACATATGACCCAGCAGGATAGCATCGACCAGTATTTTGACCAAGATGAAGAAAAACTGGACGGCGAAGACCTTGACCAAAGCGCCATTGACGATCTTTTCGGCTAGAGCCTAAAATCCATCACAACAGAAGTTGACCAACCTGTCCCGAAGCTGTTCCCCACTTTCAACGGCACATGCCTTGTGAGACAACAGGCTGATACGGTGCAGATGATTGATGGTATGATGCATCACTCCCATCATAAAATGAATATGCCAGTATATGTCCTCTTCTGACAAGCCTGATTTGATTTTCTTAAAATAGGGTACAAAACGGTCAAAAACATCAACTTCCTGACGCAAAACATTGCTCATATCGCTGGCTTCTTCGAGGTAGGCGCGCGCCAGAAAACGGATATAGACCGAATAGCCCTTTTCCTGATCACAGAGCCAGAAGATGGGCGGGGTCAGCATGGCACTGATTAATTCCCGAAGCGAAACATCACAGCCCGCTGCCTGCGCTCTTTCGTCTGCTTCATGCAATAATTGCAGGCGTTCATGGTTCATCAGGGTCGCCCGGCGTACATATACCGCCTGAAACAATCCCTGCTTAGAACCGAAATAATAATTCACCGCCGACAGATTAACGTCTGCGCGCGTGGTCACATTACGCACGGACACACTGGCAAAACTGGCATTGGCAAAAAGTTCCTCGGACACATCCAGAATACGTTCTCTGGCATCCTGCCGGGACGGTTTTTTTGAATTCATTATTATTCTACCTAAATCAACAACGTTTAAAACATACGTTTAGAACGCTACTTAGGCAAGGTGAATTTTAGGACTCGTTTTTATCATCCGTTTTTGATGCATCCTGTGAAGATGCTGTCCCGCCAAACCGCCGCCGATGATATATCACCGCCATGGGAATGGTCAGGATATAGATCAGGCCCACCACCGACATGGTGGCCCAGACATTGGTCACCAACATGGTCGCCAATATGGCAATGCCCAACAGGTAAAACAGAACATATTCTCTTTTTATATTTATTTTCTTGAAAGAAAAAGTTGGTACATTGCTGACGGTAAGCGCCGCGATGATGCCCAGATATATGATGCATAACACCGGGTTTTTAAAAATTGCCATATCGGTCAGAAAATATAATATCATGGGCCACAGGGCCAGTGCCGCCGAGGCAGGAGCCGGAATCCCGGCAAAATAATCCTGCCGTTCTTCGGCGTTAACCTCCGCATCCTGGCTCATGGTGTTAAAGCGGGCCAGACGTAGCGCCATGGCGATGGTAAAGATCAACGCCAAAAGCCAGCCAACCCCCTTCACATCCCGCAGGACCCAACTATACATGATTACCGCCGGGGCCACGCCAAAGCTGACAATATCCGACAGCGAATCCAGTTCGGCCCCAAATTTGGACGATCCTTTAAGAAGGCGCGCCATACGACCATCCAGCCCGTCCAGAACCCCCGCGATCAGGACCGCCAGAACCGCGCCCTCCCACCGGCCCAGAATGGCAAACCGCATGGCCGACATGCCTGCACAAATGGCCAGCACCGTAATGGTATTGGGCACCAGGCTGCGGATCGGAAAAATATGATTCTTGTTCATATTGGGCATAGCAATGCTTCCGGTTTTAGCTCGTTAGCGGATTTCGCCTTCGCGGGACCGCTCTTTGGTCTTTTCATTGGCAATGACCGTTTCTCCGGCCACGGCCCGCTGGCCCACGCAAACCATGGAATGGACCCCTTTGGGCAGGTAAACATCCACCCGGCTGCCAAAACGGATCAGGCCGAACCGTTCCCCGGCTTTATAGGCCTTGCCATCCTCTGCCCAGCAGAGAATCCGCCGGGCAATCAGGCCCGCGATCTGAACAAAGGCATATTCCCGGCCCGATGCGGTCTTAAGCAGCAACGCATGACGTTCATTGTCCACGCTGGCCTTTTCAAGTGACGCATTGAGGAACTTGCCCGGCGTATAGACCTGACGCACAATTTCGCCGTCAATGGGCACCCGGTTCACATGAACATCAAATACATTCATAAAAATGCTGACCCTTGTGCGGACCTCATCCCCAAGCTCCAGTTCCTGCGGCGGCACGGCGTCACAGACAGACTGGATAACACCGTCAGCGGGGCTGACCACCAGACCTTCCTTGACGGGTGTCACCCGCTGCGGATCCCGAAAAAAGTAAGCGCACCAGATGGTCAGTATCAGGCCCACAACCCCCAGAAGATCCATGCCCAGCAAATAGAACAGCACAGTAACCGCACCAAAGCCTAAAATAAATTTATGGCCTTCCTTGTGAAAATAGCCGAGTAGCGGTGGTAAATTATCCATAATCCTGTCCATTGTATTTTTCATAGGTTATTTGTAAAGCAGTCTGCGGTTTTCATCAAACTGTTTTATCCCCCTCCGGTACAAACTCGTCCAGATCAACCAGTTTCTGCATGGCTTCGGTGGCTTCCTTCTGTTTCTGCCACATCTCATAATAGGCCCCGCGCTGCCCCAGAAGCAGGTCATGGGTGCCGCGCTCAATGATTGCGCCCTTATCCAGAACAATGATCTCATTGGCATTAACGATGGTCGACAGACGGTGCGCAATGACAATAGTGGTCCGGTTTCTGGATATTTCCTCAAGTGCGGTTTGAATATCCTGTTCCGTTGCACTGTCCAGCGCCGATGTGGCCTCATCCAGCAATAAAATTGCCGGGCTTTTCAGGATGGTGCGCGCAATGGCGACCCGCTGTTTCTCTCCGCCGGATAATTTCAGGCCCCGCTCGCCCACCTCGCTGTTATAATGATCAGGCAGGGACATGATAAAATCATGGATCTGCGCATGGCGGGCCGCATCCTCCACCTCCGCATCGGTGGCATCAGGCCGCCCATAACGAATGTTATAGCCAATGCTGTCATTGAATAGCACCGTATCCTGAGGCACCACACCGATCTGACGGCGCAGGCTTTGCTGGGTCACCTCACTGATGTCCTGACCGTCAATGAGTATCCGGCCCGATGCCACATCGTAAAAACGGAACAATATCCGGGAAATAGTCGATTTTCCGGCCCCGCTTGCCCCGACAATGGCCGTTGTGGTGCCAGCGGGAACCTCAAATGAAATATCCTTCAGAATAGGTCGGTCCGGCATATAGTGAAAAGATACATTTTCAAAGGTAACTGCCCCGCCTTTGATGGTCAGCTCTGGCGCATCCGGCCTATCCACCACATCGGATTCGGTCCGGATCATGGCAAACATTTTATCCATATCTACCAGAGACTGCTTGATCTCACGGTAAACCATGCCCAGAAAATTAAGCGGCATATAAATCTGGATCAACAGCGAATTGACCAGGACAAATTCGCCGATGGTAAAGCGACCATCAATCACCCCCTGCGCGGCCATCAACAGAACAATCACCAAACCAATGGAAATGATGAAACTCTGCCCCACATTGAGCAACGCCAAGGATGTCTGGCTGCGCACGGACGCCTTTTCATATTTGGCCAGCGCCACGTCATACCGCCGGGCCTCATGTTCCTCATTGGTGAAATATTTGACGGTTTCAAAATTAAGCAGGCTGTCAATGGCCTTGGTATTGGCCTCGGTATCCTGCTTGTTCATCTCCCGGCGGAATTTCAACCGCCAATCGGTGACCATAATGGTATAAAAAATATAGCTCCCAAGACAGACAAAGGTAACCAGCGCATAATAAACCCCGAATTTCGTCCAGAAAACAAAGGTGATCAGGAATATCTCAAGCAACGTGGGCAGAATGTTGAACAGCATGAAGCGCAACAGAAAATCAATGCCGCGCGTGCCGCGTTCTATGACCCGGCTCAGGCCACCGGTTTTGCGCTCCATATGGAATTTTAACGACAGGGCATGCAGGTGACGAAAGGTGCTGAGCGCCAGATTACGCAGGGCATTCTGACCCACCTTGGCAAAAACCGCATCCCTTATCTGACCAAAAAACAGGCTCATAATCCGGGCCATACCATAACCCAATATGAAAGCCACCGGCACCGCCAGCGCGACCGAGGTCACATCCGGCTTGAATTCGGGAGACAATATATCAACCGCATCCTTGAACAGGAACGGCACATAAATCCCGATCAGCTTTGCCGCAACAAGAAATGCCATGGCCAAAATGACCCGCAGCCTTAAATCCCACCGCCCTTTCATCCAGACAAAGGGCAATAGGGTCTTTATGGTCTGCCAATGATTTTCATTGTCATTCGGTTCACTGTCATCCGATGATGAATGGTGTGACGGCTTGTGATGAGCCACAATTTTTCCCTGTCTGTTTTTTTTCTGCTTAAAACTATACTGAATATAGGATTCATTTACAGTATTTTAAGGCTCCGGTCATAATATTTCACCATGCAGGCACCACTTCAATCAGGAAATAACCCATTCGTGGAACAGGAAACCACACATTCTGATGAAAAATCATCTCAGGATATTGATCAGCTATTGTCTAAGATGACCGCAGAGGTAACAGGATCAGGCATTGATTTCCCGGTGAATTTTACCTTCATATGGCATAATATATCTTTCACCACTCAAGTCACCCCAGTGATAGGTGAGGCTAATCATTTCACCATAACGCTGGTGGCCAATCTGGGGTATGTCCCCTTCAGCGCCGAAGACGCCGCCCGCAGAAAAAAAGCGCTAGCGGCCATGGCGCAACATGTCACAACCGGGGAATATATTTTATTACCCAACAGCCAGATAGTGCGGACATTAACGACTGATTTTACCGGTCCGGTCAATGCCCGGCGGTTAATGGATGTGATCACATTTATCTTGCTGGACCAACAAGCAGAGCTGAAATCAGCTTATTTCTCAATAACCGGTGCCGTGGGCAATATAAATTTCTGACCCGGATAAATCAGGTCAGGGTCTTTGATCAGGCTCTTATTAGCCCCGAAAATAAGCGTATAATGAAATCCTGACCCGTATAACCGACGCGCGATATGCCACAGACTGTTGCCGGGACGAACGATAACCTCACCCTTGGCTTTGCTGGCATCAATCTCTTTTCCACGACTGAAAGGCTGTTCAATACGCACCTCTACATCATCGCCTTCCAGCAATTGATCAATGCGAATGATATGTTCTTTGGCATCCAGTTCCCGGGTAAATGAATGTGACCAAATGCCATTGTCATTCGCCGTGACCTCGGCCAGATACTCATTATCCAGATAGATTCTCACCCGGGCATTTTTCGTCGCCGTGCCGGAGAGAATGGCTTTTGAATCCACATCATAATCAAGGCTGTCCAGCGACAGTCCCTTGGCCAGTTCAGAGAAATTCACCAGCCGGGGTTTTTGCAGCACCCGCGTGGGGCCACCGCCCGTACGTGGGCTTAAGATGGCAATCACACCGTTTGTTTCATCTTCATTAAAGCGTTTTTCATCCCGGTCCGGCACAGCCACAATGACCACATCACTGGAAAAAACCTCAAACTTGCCGGGCATGGTGGATTTCAGGCTAAGCTCCGTCGGGCCACTGGGCAGGGGGTCATCATATAACAACACCCATTCCCCGTTCCGGTCCGCCACAGCAGACCCAATAACCTTATCCCGGGCATAGATATAAATATCACTGTTCGGTTCCGCACGCCCGGCGATGACGCCGGTCCCGTTGCGGCTGATCCGCACAATATCAAAGCTTGGTAATATGGAGGCCACCTTGCTAATGTCCCCGGGTGATTCCGGCACATTGGCCTCAGGGGCCGTTGTTTCCACGATTTTTTCCGGCGGCGGGGCCGAGGTAAAAAAATCATTGGCCCCGTCCTCGGCAAAGAACAATATCCAGATAACCGCCATAACAGCAACCAGTGCCAGCGTCGTGATACTCGCTTTCAAGGCCCAATCCGAGCCGTTTTTTTCCCTTTTGATAGGGGGTTTTACATGCTGCTCTGTCAACTACTCACCAAATCCATTCAAAAAAACGCACAGGTTATATACTGCAAACCACAGGGAATGTCAGTATCATTTTATTTTCAGGCCGGCGTTATAATATTTTTATTAACATGGTTGCCATATTATAATCCCATAGATAGAGTGAAAAATTGTCAAAACTGTGACCGTAAAAGGTTGAAATTGGATAATCAGGATAAGCCCCCTATGGCACATATAAATTCCATTTGCGTATATTGCGGGTCCCGGCCAGGCCGCAATGGCCGTTTCAAGATAATGGCTCAGGATTTCGGCGACCTGCTTGCCCAAAATAATATCCGCCTTGTTTACGGCGGCGGTAATGTTGGCCTGATGGGGGTCATTGCCAACCGGGTTATGAAACAGGGCGGCAAGGTCACCGGCATCATCCCGCGCCATCTTGATGAGGCAGAGGGCGGCTGGAAAGAGGCCACGGATTTTTTCGTGGTCGATAATATGCATGACCGCAAGCGGATGATGTTTGACCATTCGGATGCCTTCGTTGCCCTGCCCGGCAGTATCGGCACGTTGGATGAGCTTATTGAAGTTATTACCTGGCGTCAGCTTGGCCTTCATAACAAACCGATCGTCATCGTCAATATTGATGATTACTGGCAACCTTTGTTTGCCCTGATTGATAATTTTATCGCCGAAGAATTTACCGCGCCCGAAACCCGTGACCTGTTTCATGTGGTGCCGGCTGCGAAAGACGTCATACCACTGCTGAAATCTCTGCCAGAAATCCCGTTGATCACAAAAAACACCCTGATTTAGGCATTTTCTTTCGTTTCTACCCTTCACATCCCGGGCCAGCGGTGATAGTTTGCGCCCAAGAATGAAGAGATTCAGAATCCCCAATGGCCCCACATTCGGTGCCCCTATAATTTAAAAGGTTCATTATGGCTAAAATCAAAGTAGAAAATCCTGTTGTCGAACTGGACGGCGATGAAATGACACGTATCATATGGGCATGGATCAAGGACAAACTGATCCATCCTTATCTTGATATTGATCTGAAATATTATGACCTGAGCGTGGAAAAGCGTGATGAAACCGATGACCAGATTACTATTGATGCGGCCAATGCCATCATCAAATATGGTGTCGGCGTTAAATGCGCAACCATCACACCGGACGAACAACGGGTTGAGGAATTTAACCTGAAACAAATGTGGCGCTCGCCCAATGGCACCATCCGGAATATTCTGGGCGGTACCGTATTTCGCGAACCGATCATCTGTTCCAACGTGCCGCGCCTTGTGCCCGGCTGGACCCATCCAATCGTTATTGGCCGTCACGCCTTCGGTGATCAATATCGGGCCACAGACTTTCTGGTGCCGGGTGCCGGAAAACTGACCCTGAGGTTTGAGCCGGAAGACGGTGGTGAGGTGATTGAACGGGAAGTATTTGAATTCCCCGATGCCGGCGTGGCCATGGCCATGTATAACCTTGATGCGAGTATCCGGGATTTCGCCCGCGCCTGTATGAATTATGGCCTGAGCCGGAAATGGCCAGTGTATCTCAGCACCAAGAACACCATCCTGAAGGCCTATGACGGGCGGTTCAAGGATCTGTTCGAGGAAATATTCAATGCCGAATTCGCCGACAAGTTCGCCGCCGCAGGCATCACATACGAACATCGCCTGATTGATGACATGGTGGCCTGTGCCATGAAATGGAACGGAGAATTTGTCTGGGCCTGTAAAAACTATGACGGGGACGTACAGTCCGACACCGTGGCGCAGGGCTTTGGCTCCCTAGGCCTGATGAAATCCATCCTGATGACCCCTGACGGCGACATCGTTGAATCAGAAGCCGCCCATGGCACGGTGACCCGCCATTACCGCATGCATCAGCAGGGCAAGGAAACCTCCACCAACCCCATCGCCTCTATTTTTGCCTGGACCGGCGGGCTGACCCACCGCGCCAAGCTGGACGGCAATGAGGCGCTGAAGGAATTTTCCGAAACATTAGAGCGGGTTTGTGTAGAAACCGTCGAGGAAGGCTATATGACCAAGGATCTGGCTCTGTTGGTTGGCCCGGATCAGGCGTGGTTGACGTCAAAACAATTCTTCGACAAGATTGACGAGAATTTGCAAAAAGCCATGGCGTAACGATCGCGCAATCTATTTAATCCCGCAGTCATTATTGATTGCGGGATTTTTTATGTCTAATCGGATAATATTTCTTCCGGGCCACAGGCCTGACCAAAGTCCTTATGGGGAATGTTTGTATAGGCTTCCTCTATCCGTTCCCGCAAGGCGGGGTTTTCATCCATTAAATGATGAAATTCCCGCGCATCCAGAATAAAAAAATGGCATTTTGATTCTGCCATATAGCTGGCGGAATAATTTGATTTTTCCATAAGCGACTTTGCCCCGAAAAACCCGCCTTCTTTCAGAATTATTTTTCCAGTCCGGTCCTTTCGCGCCACTTCACCGGACACAATCAGATACATTTTGTCGGCCAGATGTCCTTTCACCGCAATAAGGCTGCCCTTTTCCACGACACTGGAGCGTAAATATTTGGCTATGGTCCGAATCAGATTTGCATCCAGCCCGTTAAACAGCGGCACATTGGCCACCAGACCCCAGCGGATGACAAAGTCCCGCTGATGAATTTCATTGGCAAAGCCGGACGCAATGATCCCGATGGGCAGGGCATACATGCCAACCCCGAAGATCATCACCACGCCACCAAAAAACCGCCCGGCCCATGTGATCGGCACAATATCACCGTAGCCCACCGTGGTCAGGGTCGCCAGCGCCCACCA
>JAADFR010000098.1 GCA_013152755.1 Alphaproteobacteria bacterium | reverse complement strand
TTATGCTCAAGATGGGCGAGCTTGGCCTGCTGGGTCCAACCATAGAGGGCTACGGCTGTGCCGGGGTTGGCTATGTGTCTTACGGTTTGATCTCACGGGAAATTGAACGGGTGGATAGCGGTTATCGCAGCGCCATGTCCGTGCAAAGCTCTTTGGTAATGTTCCCGATCCATGCCTATGGGTCCGAAGACCAGCGGCAGAAATTCCTGCCCAAACTGGCCACCGGCGAATATGTGGGCTGTTTCGGCCTGACCGAACCTAATGCGGGCTCTGACCCCAGCGGCATGCAGACCCGGGCGCGGACCGTAGATGGAGGTTATAAATTATCCGGCTCAAAAATGTGGATCACCAACAGCCCCATCGCCGATGTGATGGTGGTCTGGGCCAAATGTGATGACGGTGTGGTGCGCGGCTTCCTTCTGGAAAAGGGCATGACCGGCCTAAGCGCGCCCAAGATCGAGGGTAAATTCTCGCTCCGGGCGTCCATCACTGGCGAAATTGTCATGGATGAGGTCTTTGTGCCGCAGGAAAATTTACTGCCCAATGTGGAGGGCATGAAAGGCCCGCTGGGATGTTTGAGCAATGCCCGCCTTGGTATTGCCTGGGGCGCCTTGGGGGCAGCGGAATTCTGTTGGCACGCGGCGCGGCAATATACCCTTGACCGCAAGCAATTCGGGCGCCCTCTGGCGGCAACCCAGTTGATTCAGAAGAAACTGGCCGATATGCAGACGGAAATCACCCTCGGCCTTCATGCCTGTCTTAACGCTACCCGCTTGCGGGAAAAGGGCAAGCTGTCGCCCGATGGCATATCGCTTCTGAAACGCAACAGTTGCGGTAAGGCGCTGGATATAGCCCGTCAGGCCCGGGATATGCACGGCGGTAATGGTATTAGTGATGAGTTTCATGTTATACGTCATGCCATGAATCTGGAGGCCGTCAATACCTATGAGGGCACCCATGATGTTCATGCCCTCATTCTTGGTCGTTTGCAGACGGGCCTGAATGCCTTTTAGATGGAGTTTATATGCCTGACGAAGAAGTAGTACTGGAATTTCCTGAAGACCATATTGCGGTGGTGCGTCTGAACCGGCCAAAGGCCTATAATGCCCTGAATTTAAATAGTCGCAAGCTGATTGCCGAGAAATTCGATCAGCTGAAAGCGCGCGAGGACATTCGGGCGGTGATCATCACCGGCAATGAAAAATCCTTTGCTGCCGGGGCTGATCTGAAGGAAATGTCCGTGCTTAGCGCGGTGGATTATTATAAATCCCATGTGGAGCGGCTCTATAATGCTTTTGCCGATTATCCGCGTCCGGTGATCGCGGCGGTCAATGGCTTTGCCCTTGGCGGCGGTATGGAGCTGGCCATGATTTCCGATATTATTCTGGCGGGCAAGAGTGCCAAATTCGGCCAGCCCGAGGTCAAGGTCGGGGTCATGCCCGGCGCGGGGGGATCGCAAAGACTGGTGCGGGCCGTGGGCAAATATAACGCTATGCGCCTGTGTCTGACCGGTATGATGGTCGGGGCGGATGAGGCCAAAGATATGGGGCTGGTCTGTGAAGTTCTGGACGATGACAAGGTCATGGTGCGGGCCATGGAAATGGCGCGGGAGCTTGCCGCTTTGCCGCCGCTTGGGCTGGAGCATATTAAATATGCCATAATTCATGGGCCTGATATGTCCCTCGAAAGTGCGTTGGGGCTGGAGCGAAAAAGCATGCAGGTCTTACTGTCCAGCAAAGATCGGGCCGAGGCCACGGCGGCTTTTCTGGAAAAACGCAAGGGCAGCTATAACGGCGAATGATATTTGAGGCGATCCAGCATATCCTGACCCCGGCCGGAAAAGAGGTCAAGGCGCTGGGATATGTCCGCGAAGCCATCGCCATCGAAGCCCGTTACAAGCGCTGCCGAACGGCTTGGGCCAGCCACCTTGAGAAATGTCATCAACATATTATAACGGCGGCGGAACGGCGCGCCCCCAATTCGACCATCATGATCATTGGCTCCGGCGCTTTGCATGATGTGCCGATGGCAGCCCTGTCGGCATATAACCTTAATCTGGTGGATATAGTCCATCTGCCTAAAGTTCGGCGACGATACCGGAATGATCCAAACGTGACGTTTCTGGAACAGGATGTCACGGGATTGGCTCTGCCGATGTATCAAAATGGAACAGCCTTAGGGATGCCGCCGTCTTTACCCAAGGCAGACCTTGTGATTTCTCTCAATATCCTGTCTCAATTGCCTTTGAATCTGATCAAATATGCCGAGAAACACTCCATCCCCCTGCCCGATGGTTTTGCTAGATCGGTAATGACGGACCATCTGGCCTTGCTAAAGACGATCGCCCCTCATGCCCTGATTATTGGGGATAGGGAAAGGCACTATAAAAAAGGCGAAACGCTGGTGGAAATAGAAACCGCCTTGCCGGATATTGATCTGCCGGAACCAATGGAAACTTGGCCTTGGCATATCGCCCCAGAAGGCGAACTGGACAAAGATATTTCCCTTATCCATCAAGTAGGCTGCTGGCCCCTATAACGTCAACGCTATCGGACGTATCAAGCGGACAAATGGATGCTGAAACATGTTCAGCATGACGCGATGGAGGGAGGGGAATAGGGGCGAGAGCCTTTATGCGGCGAGACCGACGATCTCTGCGGTGGCCATCAGCTGATCCAGATAGGCATGGAAGGCGGCGTGATAGGCCTTGTCTTCCAGATATTGCACAATATGGGGACGGACCAGATCGAACGGCAGTATCTCTTCCGTTTTCTTGTCCCGGAAACGGTCCTTATGCTGATCGTAATAGCGCACGCAGGTTTCCGCGTCCGCCTTTGGCGTGGTGATCACCTGATCCAAAAGCTGCTGGATGACCGCTTCGGTTTGTTCCTCGGACAAAGAATCGATTTCTTTGGCCGGGATCAGCTCCCGCGCGGCGGCATCTTCCAGTAGTAATTGGCGAACCACCAGAGCGCGGGCGGCCTCAAGCCGCGCCGCGTCCAGAGATTCTGCCGGGTGATTGATCATTTCTGCATGGACCTGATCATCACTGATCTCTTTTTTGTTGACAAATACAGGCATCAGTACCCCTTTCCCCGCTTGCGAACGATTTGATAGCCGGACCGGAAAATATATTTCACCGGAACGCTTAACATATGCACCAGCCGGGTGAAGGGGAAGATCAGGAAGATGGTCAATCCCAGGAACAGATGAGCCTTAAACACCCATGGTTCATTGACGATAAAGTCAGCAGCACCACTGCGAAAAGTGACAATATGCTGTGCCCAGTTGGCCAGCGCTACCATAGAGGAGCCATCCATATGCAAGGATGAATAATAGATAGAAATCAGACCCAGAATGAGTTGGATATAAAGCAGCCACAGCAACAGAATATCCGAGAATTTAGACGTGGCCCGAATGCGCGGATCGGTCATGCGCCGCACCAGAAGGATCGTCATACCAACAAAGGTAATGCTGCCCAATATGCCGCCGCCAATCATGGCCATGACCTGTTTGGCCTCGGTGGTGATCACCAAATGATAGAGGCTTTCCGGGGTCAGAAGCCCCACCAGATGGGTGAAGAACAGCAGGATAATCCCCACATGGAACAGGTTGCTGCCGATGCGCATCCCCTTGGCGCGCAACAGCTGACTGGAGCCTGCCTTCCAGCTATATTGATCCCGGTCATAGCGCAGAATGGACCCCACCACCATCACGACGACAGCAATATAGGGATACAGGCCAAAGACCAGATGGTCCAGGAATGGCGATGTTGTTACAATTTCAGTTTCTGGCATCTTTCTCGCCTCCGATTATATTCTGTAATTCTGCGGTTGCGTTGGGAAAAGCGTCGCAAGTATTGCAGTCGCTACCATCCACATCGCTGTTGTCAAAGGCGCTTGCCTCTTCCCAGTCCTTGTCAATTTCCTCAAGGCTCATTTCCTCAAGCGGTTCCATTTGGACCTGCGCGATCATATCCTGATCCGGCTTCACCCGGGACAGGACTTCCAGTGCCTCAAAAAGCACCGCATAGGATGATTTACGTTTTTTCAGCTTAACCCCGATGGCGGCAATCACCGTAATCGGATCCCCCAGAAAATCCATGGCCTCATCCAAGGGACAGAGGGACAGAAATTCCAGAAACAGCGGCAAATAGTCCGGCAATTCACCGGCGGTCACATAAAGCCCCTTTTGCCCATATGCCTCGGCTAGGTCGACCATGGCCTGTCCCCGGTCGCGGCTTTCGCCGTGGATATGTTCAAACAGATGCAGGCAATGGGCCCGCCCCCGGTCAAATATCTCCACATAGTTTTCCTGGGTCTCATAGATGTCTCTGACTTTCATGTCATCCACAAAGGCCTTGACCTTCTTGATTTGGCGGGCAGGCAGCAGTTTTTCCTGTGCCAGCACCGCCATCAGGTCATCCAGATGAGGCAGAATTTCCGCCTTCGGGTAGGACAGTAGCAGTCCAAGTATCTTAAACGTTTTCATGGGTCTAGCTCCTTGTCCTGCCACTCATGGTATTTTTATGGGTGGAGGTGCCGAATAGATTGGTTCGGGTCTGCCCCCCATCGCCGCACCCATTGCCGAAAGAAAAACCGCATTCCGCTCGTTGCTCGAAAGCGATCTC
>JAADFR010000097.1 GCA_013152755.1 Alphaproteobacteria bacterium | reverse complement strand
TTTATATGCAGAATGCCGCTGAAAGGCTCCCCGTACGAATTGAGCAGTGTATCAATGGAAAGAAAATAGCCCGAATGAGTGCTTTATTTGAGTAATTTTATTTGTTCAAAGGGCTTTGTCACCTTAACTTTTCAGAACGAATAAATTTCAATTGAGGCTGGGGTTATGCCGCCGCGGTCACCAGTTTTCATTCGGTCATTGCGGTTGACCGTAATGTTCTTAGTGTTTGTCTTGAAATGAGATGTCGTTGGGTGTTGAATAAATTGTAGATTGGGCCGTAAATTGAAAGAAAATTTTGAGATGATTTGTGGGACTTAAATAGCTGCATCTTTCGTTCCCGTCGTCGGATGGGAACATGGGAACTTTCCGCTCTATTGTTCAGTCTGTTCGTTGTGTCATGCAGGTGTTCTATTTCTAATTCTCTTAGAGCTGCGCCGTAGGATCTCAATTTATCGGTAACGACCTTTGTAGGCGACATACCCTTATTTTCTAGTAATTTTTTGAGAAGTTTTAATGCAGCTCTTTTGTTCCTGCGCTTTTGCACCAAGACATCCAGAACTTCACCTTCTCCGTCGACAGCACGCCAGAGATACATAGGTTTACCACCAATCTTGACGAATACTTTGTCTAAAAACCATTCTGTATGGGGTAGGGGCCTACGTTTTTTGATGCGCCGGGCATAGTCAATTCCATACTTAAGAGCCCATCGACGAACCGTCTCATAGCTGACATCAATGCTCCGCTCGGCCAATAATTCTTCAACGTCTCGATAACTCATGGTGAATCTAAAATAGAGCCAGATAGCTTGCTTTATTATATCTGGATGGAAACGATGTCGATGGTATGATATTTTTTTCATCGGCATCATATATCATAGAGTTTGGAAAAAATTTATGTGTCAAGCCCTTTATGATCATTCATGTTCTTATCCTCTGTTTTGTACCATATTCATTATGGCATCAATCCAGTGAACTTGTTCAGAGATTCCCTAACCCGTTTTCTTTGACAACGGATAGTTAAAAATTAAATTTCAGAATCATCATTCAATATTTTGGGAAGTTGTTCTTTCAGAGTTTGATGGTGAGGCGCATATTTCCCTGTCAGGGCAAAGGCCAGAATTTCACCCTCGGGTGAGGTAAATATAGCACGAATGTCATTTCCTTCCGCGTCGATGTGCCATTCCCCCAGTGCATTTTCCGGGGCGGGGCAGAGAGAAACCGGGCAGGCAGGGGTTTTTATTATGATGGGCATGGCGTTATAATGCACCATTGTGGGGGTTCCGGTCAGCGATGCGGCCAGGGCCCGGGCGCAAATCAATAATGGCTCCACATACATTAAATTATGCCCTTCCACTTCGGCACAATCCCCGATGGCATATATGTCAGGCTCCGATGTGGTCAAATAACGGTTGACCATAATGCCCCGATTTACGGCAAGTCCCGCCGCCTGTGCCAGTTCAATCCGGGGCTTTAATCCAACAGCTGAAATAACCAGGTCGGTATTGATTTTCATCCCGTTCGATAGAACAATCCTGAATTTTCCATCGTCTTTGTTAACGTTTTCCGCTTTGGTTTTAAAATGAAATTTCGCGCCAAGGTCCGTCAAGGCATTCTGCACCACCTTGCCCACAGCCTGGGGCAATAGATTTGGCATGCAATGGTCGAACATATCAATGATCTCGACCTTGATGCCTGCGTTGAGCAGGTCATTGGCGAACTCACAGCCGATCAGGCCCGCGCCGATGATTGTAACATG
This sequence comes from Alphaproteobacteria bacterium, assembly GCA_013152755.1. Lineage (GTDB taxonomy): Bacteria > Pseudomonadota > Alphaproteobacteria > Sphingomonadales > Emcibacteraceae > Paremcibacter. Next base: position 63,608 of record JAADFR010000097.1, on the reverse strand, counting down.
GGATTTGCCAACCAGATCAGACCTGAATTTTCGGTAATCCAGCAGATTATTTATGCTGTTAATGCTGCTCGCGCCATCCCCCTTGATGGGGAGGCGGATGATTTCTGCGCCGGTGGCCAATATAAGTTTGGCATATTTTATGGTCTCATGTCCGGCGGTAATTTGCTTGTTTTCCGGGTCAAGGGCCGTGATTTGTGTGAAGGGCATGACGTCCACAACAAGATCATGCGTCATGACTAACTCATCAGGAAATTTCCCCCGGGTCAGCATGCAGGATAGATTTGGCTTGTAATATAAATTTCCGTCATCACTGCTTATGATTTTTATAGGCGTATTTTTGTCTAACTTACGCACCTCCTTGACCAGGTTATAGGCCGCCATGCCAGCGCCAATGATGACTATGGGTTCAAGACTTTCATCAATGGCAATATCGGTATTCTCAGTAATGGAGGGGGACCCTGAAGATGCGGCGGGTTCTTTGATTTCAATCATTTCGAAATCTTCCTTGCCGACACCGCAATAAGGGCATTTCCAGTCTTGCGGCACGTCTTCCCACCGTGTTCCGGGCGTGATGCCATCGTCTGGCCAGCCCTCGGCTTCATCATAAATCAGATCGCATACAAGACATTGCCATTTCTTCATGTGATTACTTGCTTTCTGTCTTTTCCCGGTCATGTTCGCGCAATTTGGTTTTCAGTATTTTACCATAGTTGTTTTTGGGCAGACTTTCCACAAAATGGTAATCTCGGGGACGCTTGAAACGGGCCATATTTTTCAGGCAGAATTCCTCAAGAGATTTGAGGGTCAATGTCGTGCCATCGCGGATGACCATAAATGCGACAACAGTTTCCCCCCATTCCCGGTCGGGCCGGCCAATGACAGCAATTTCCGTAATATCCGGGTGCAGAAGCAGGGCTTCTTCCACTTCACGGGGGTAAATATTGGTGCCGCCCGATATGATAACATCGTTGGCTCGGTCTTTCAGAGTCAGGAAACCATCCTCATCAAAAACGCCGTAATCGCCGGTATGAAGCCAGCCGTCCCGCAGGGTTTCGGCAGTGGCCTCCGGGTTGTTCCAATAGCCCGCCATAACGGTATCGCCGCGTACTAACACTTCCCCGATGTCACCGGGCGAGAGCCATTCACCGTCCTTGTCGGCAATGCGAACCTCAACGATGCTTTGGGCAATACCCACAGAGGCAAGCCGCTCGCGCCATTTTGGATGGTCTCTTTCTTCATGTGTGGTCCTGCTTAACGCGGTGATAGTCATGGGGCTTTCCCCCTGTCCATATAGTTGGGCAAATTTAGGGCCGAACCTTTCAAGGCCCGCCATGCTATCCTCAACATACATGGGACCACCACCATAGATAATCAATTTAAGATTCTCTGTATTGCGTGTGTGGGGATAGTCCAAAAGCCGTTTAATCATGGTCGGGGCCGCGAAAAAACATAGCCCGGGCCAGTTTTCGATAAGATCAAAAACTTCCGCGCTATCAAAACCACCGCTGTCAGGGATCACATGACAGCTACCCTGTATGACATGGGCAAGCCCGCAAAGACCGGACCCGTGGCTCATGGGCGCGGCATGTAGAATGGCTCGCCAGGGGGCTCCCTGATCTATATCGGCAAAATAGCAGTGACACATGGCCAGCAGATTCCGGTGGGTGAGGGCGGCACCTTTGGGTTTTCCGGTTGTGCCGCTGGTGTAAAAGAGCCAGGCAATATCCTCGGCTTTCCTATGGATCATGTTTTGTGCCGGGCAGGCCAGTAATTGCTCATATTCGGCACTCGCGACCTCTATGACAGGGAAGGGTTTATCCTCCTGCAAGCCGGAAATTATTTCGGTTAGTTCTGGGGTGGTGAAGCAAATCTTTGCCCCGCTATTTTCAAGAATATAGGCAAAGTCGCTGTGATGGAGTTTGGCATTTACCGGCACAACGATCAGGCCCGCATGCCAGCAGGCATAGAGTAATTCCATATATTCCGGGCAATTGCGCAGGACAAGAGCGACCCGGTCCCCGGCAACAAGGTTGAATTTCGCGCGTAGGGCCGTGCCAATGCAGGAAGTGCGCAAGGCCAGCTCACCATAATTCAGCAGCAGTCTCGTGCCTTGGGCGACGGCGGCATGATCTCTGAAGGCCTGCCCGGCTCTTATCATATGTGTCGCGATGTTCATTCCATAATCTTTCATTGGATGTCAGATGCAGTGCATCGGGTAAATTCTGGACGTTAAAACCTCACTCTGAAAATTATTGGCATAAAAATCATATTTCGATAACGGCATTGACCGAGTGTAGCAAATAAGTTATCGTATCGCTAGTATTAATAATATATCGCTGTACGAAACGCATTGTTTGGTTAAGCGTTCTTTTCTGGTGAAGTAAAGGCACAGATATGAAATATGCGCTAGCCATTGATATTGGCGGGACGTTCACGGATGCGGTCTTAATCCGCAGTGACGGAAATAGTTGGACGGATAAAACCCTGACCACGCACGGGAATTTGCTGGAGGGGTTCCTGCGGGCGGCTGAATTTGTTCTGGAACGGGCGGATATAGCCTTTAAGGATGTGAATGACGTTGTTGTTCACGCCACGACGGTGGTGACAAATGTTCTGATTGAACGCAAGGGCAGCCTGACCGGAATGATTGTGACCGAAGGTTTTAAAGATGTTTTATATATCCGGGATGAGCATCGCTATGACATGTTTGACCCTCAAATTGAATATCCAGAGCCGTTAATCACCCGCGATTATACCTGGGGCGCAAAAGAGCGCATTTTTTCCGATGCGACGATCGGCGCTGCTATTGATGAGGCTAATATACGCGAAATTGCCCGGGATATGGTTGCAAAGAAGATTGTGTCCGTCGCCGTTTGTCTTTTGAACAGCTATTGCAACCCTGTCCATGAAAGAGAGGTTCGCCGTATTTTGAATGAGGAAGCACCGAATATTTTTGTGACGCTATCCAGCGATGTTGCTCCGCAGATGCGTGAATATCTTCGGGCCAGCACAACGGCGGTGAATGCCTATGCGGTACCCATAACGCGGCCTTACCTTGATGCCCTGACAAAAATACTGAAGGATTTTGGTGTTCACAATGAGCCTTTAATCATGCTGTCAAACGGGGGGATCATCGGGGCGCGAATTGCCGGGACCTATCCGGTTCGGATGATAGAATCAGGGCCGGCAGCGGGGGCGTTGGTGGCGGGGCATATTGCCCGAAAATATGGTTTTGAGAATCTGATATCATTTGATATGGGCGGGACGACAGCCAAGGCCTGTATGATTCAACAGGGCGAGCCGCTGGTGGTGGGTGATTTTGAAGTTGATCGTCAATATCTGTTCAAGCCCGGCAGCGGTATGCCGGTTACCGTGCCCTCCATTGACATGATTGAAATCGGGGCTGGCGGGGGCTCTGTTGCCCGTGTTGATGCATTGGGGCTGCTGAAAGTGGGACCGGACAGTGCGGGCTCGGACCCGGGGCCGGCCTGTTATAACCGGGGCGGCGAGGAGGCCTGTGTCACGGATGCCGACGTGATCCTGAATATTCTCGATCCGGATAATTTTCTGAACGGTGATATGAAACTGGAGGCAGGCCGGTCCGAAGCCGCCATTCAAAATCTTGCGGGCAAGCTCGGCCTTTCTGTAAAAGAAACCGCATGGGGAATTTTCAGCGTTGTCGGCGAATCCATGGCCGCCGCCGCCAGAGCCCATGCCACGGACCGGGGTATAAATTATCGGGGCCTTCCCCTGCTAGCGTTTGGCGGGGCAGGTCCGGTTCATGCCTGCTATGTGGCTGACCGTCTGGAAAGTACCCAGGTAATCTACCCGCCCATGGCCAGTGTTCTGAGCGCCTTTGGCACCCTGGTCACACCTGCCCGGCTTGATCTTGTCCGGGGTGGCTTGTCCTTTCTCAATGACCTTGATTGGGGGTCAATTGAAGATACTATTGATGACATGGTTAAGGAAGGCCGTGCGGCGCTGATGGAAGCCGGTATCGCGGAAGGCTCGATCATGTATGAATTTTCAGCGGATATGAGATATTCCGGTCAGCAAAATGAAGTGACAATATTGCTGGAAAGTGACCTCCGGGAAACAAAAAATTCTGATGACTTCCGCAGACGTTTTGAAAAGCAGTATGAAATTTTATACGGAATTTGCCTCGATGATATGGAAGTGGAAATCGTTAATTGGCGGGTGACGGCGCATGGCGGCAGCACAAACCGCGAGGTGAGTATCGTGTTAACTGACAAGCTGGCATCATCAAAATCCCTGCGCAGTGTATTTATGGAGAATGGCGAAATTGAGGTGCCGGTTTATGACCGCAAATCGCTGGCGTCAGGTCAGGAAATTATCGGGCCTGTTATTATAGAAGAGCGCGAAACAACCGCCTTCATTCTGCCCGGATGGACCATGAAAGTTCATGCCGACGGCAGTTTGATAGCCACAAAACATATTCAGGGAGGTCAATGAAATGGATGGTATTCAACTTGAAATAATGTGGAGCAACCTGATAAGCATCGTCAGCGAGCAGGCAAAATCCTTGCAACGTATTGCCTTCAGCCCGATTGTCCGTGAAGCGGGAGACCTTGCCACGGCCCTGTTTGATTCAGAGGCTCGCATGGTGGCGCAGGCCATTACCGGCACGCCCGGACATATTAATTCACTGGCGGCGGCGGCCTGGCAGATGATTGAAATTATCCCGCCGGAGGATATTTATCCCGGCGATGTGCTGATCACAAATGATCCCTGGCTTTCCGCCGGTCACTTCTTTGATATCACGCTGCTGACGCCGATTTTTCGCAAGGGCAAGATCATTGGCTATTGTGGTTCAACCATTCACCACACGGATATTGGCGGTTACGGTGTGGGGGCCGGCGCGCGCGATATTCATGAAGAAGGTCTGTGGATACCGGTTATGAAATTTTATGAACGCGGCAAGCCCAATGAGACGCTTCATAAAATTATCCGGCGCAATGTGCGTACGCCTGATGCTATTTTTGGAGATTTGGGCGCGCAGACCTCCAGCGGTAAAATCGGCGGCGAGCGACTGAATGCCATGTGTGACCGTTATGATTTGGATGATATTGATGAGCTTTCGGCTGAAATTATTGCCCGCTCAGACAAAGCAACCCGGGATGCCATCAAAGAATTGCCCGCCGGAACCTATCACGGGGAATCTCAATTTGATGTGCCTGGCGGTGAATTGATCACGCTGAAAACTGCGCTGACCATTGATACAGATATTGGCGAGATTCTGATTGATTTCGCGGGAAGCTCCGGCCCCAGCAGTCTGGGCATAAATGTGGTTATGGCCTATACTCATGCCTATAGTACCTTTGCCATACGAAGTATTCTTAATCCTGAATTGCCCAATAATGCGGGCAGCCTTGCGCCGATTGTCGTATCTGCGCCCGAAAAATGTATCATCAATGCGCAATACCCTTCTCCCGTTAATGCCCGGCACGTGGTAGGCATGTATGTGCCCTTTCCAATTTTGAAGGCACTGACCAAAATCATACCCGAGAAAACCCTGGCCGAGGGGTCCGGGGCGGTCTGGACAATTCAGGTACAGGGGCAGGATAAAAACGGACAGCCCTTTACCAGTTCCATGTTTAATTATTCCGGTGGCATGGGGGCACGGTTTACCAAGGACGGCCTGTCGGCTACCTGTTATCCCACTGGGGTATCCGCCGTGCCGATTGAAGTCCTCGAAGCTTCAATCCCCATTGAATTTACCTGCAAGGAACTGGTACCCAATACTGGCGGGAAAGGGCGTCAGAAGGGCGGCGACGGACAACGTATCGGATTTCGGGTGCGTTCCGGTGAAAAATGGGCACTGAATGCCATTCCCAGCCGCCTGAATACACAGCCGGAAGGGCTACTGGGCGGCAAGCCCGGTGCGGCAGGTGCTTTTATGATTAATGGGGTTGCCAGTAATGAAGCGCGCAAACTCACCATGGCGGCGGATGATGAAGTTTTGATGATAACGCCGGGCGGCGGCGGATTTGGCAAGCCCACTTGAGTTTTAACGTTATCTATGAATAATCAACAATAGAAAAAATGACAAGCAGGAGAATAACCAATGTCATATCCAAATACCTTAATTTTCGTCGACCTAGCCTCGGATGATCCATCGGCTGCCGGGAAGTTCTATGCGGAGGTTTTTGGCTGGGAGGATGATCCCCGCCCGGACGGGGTATACCATCGCATGGTGCCCGGCCAGAATTTTCTTAATTCAGATAAATCACAGAGCGAAGTCGGCAACCTGCATCTGGGTATTTTTGATGCGAAAAATGCGCGCCCCAATCCTGACCTTGAGGGTGTCGCGCCCCGTGAGTTGAGTAAGGATGGCCGAAAAGCCAGAATCTGGATTATGGTTAGCGACGATGATTCTGCGGACCGTATTATTGATGCGGCGGTGGAACGCGGGGCGAAAACCCTTTGGCGCCGTCATTTCTGGGCTGAATTTAACGGCTTTAATGATGCTTTTTGTGACCCGTGGGGAAATGAAATTATACTCTGGACCAAAGGCGGTGATGACCCGCAGGTGCCTGATAACTATACCCGCGAATAGCATGCGAAAGCCCCGCTGAATATATATTTCAAGCGGGGCTTTTGTCTGCCTAATGTAGAAGTTCAATTTCTTAAAATGGCTTGTCGCCTTTAATCCACATGCGGTACATCAGGCGGTCATATTTCTTATCATCATAGATGGTTCCCGTATGCAAGGTGCAGCGATTGTCCCATGTCAACACATCTCCGACGCGCCATTTATGACGGTAGGTAAACTGGTCCTGGGTGACAAAATCAACCAATTCATCAATGAGGTCCAGACCTTCCGGATTATCCATTCCGACAATTTCCTTGACCGTTCCTGTGCTTATCCATAATGCCTTGCGTCCGTCTGCCGGGTGGGTACGGATCAGAGGATGGAAAACATCGGGATTTTCCGCTTCAAGCTCCTTTGACAGCTTCATCCGGCCATATTCCCTGTTCTCCATGAAATATTTATAGCTGTGATGCAGGATCAATTTATCAAGTTGTTCTTTGCGGTCGGTCGTCAGGGCGTTATAGGCCGCGCAACAGTCAGCGATAATGGTATCGCTGCCTTCGGGCGGCACTTCAACCGCATAAAGCATGGTGTTTTGTACAGGAAATTCTTTATAGGAATAGTCCGTGTGCCAGCCTACGCCGTCATTATGCGCCCCGATCTGGCGACCATTTTCCTGCTTGTTGGACAGCAGGTAAATATTGGGATAGTCGGGCAGGGTATATTGTTGCAGCGTATGGCCCTCCGGTTCACCAAATAGCCCAAGATAATCCAACAACTGCCGTGGGGTTAAATTCTGATCGCGCAACAATAATGCCCCATGTTTATGAAACGTTTCAACTAACTTTGTGCGTGTATCATCATCAGCCGAAGTAATATCTACATTGGTAACCTCAGCACCGAAACCCGGTTTTAGTTCCTTAATATCCAGTTGAACCTGATTGCTCATATTCACTCCTGATCATTGTTGTTATCATTATAATATAAATTTTTGAATGAGGATAAAATAAGGGTATATAAAGGTATCGTCTTGCACTGATGCGCCCGCAGAATTGCAGGGGGGATTGCTTTCATTTGAATTTTCTGTTTTTAAATAGTATTTTTAATAGATTTAAGAACTCTATATACTGTAGCGCAAAGCAATTAGCCAAGTCTGTGTGCGCCTCTGTGCAAGAAAATGAGGCAGGGTTGACATAATGTGTTTATTAGTTAAACGTTTATGTCCACTAAATTGAGCTAGAAAGAAAGGGTATGTCATGAAAAAAACTGTTCTGAATGATGATTTTTTTAGAGGCCTTGACAGTTCGGTATTGCCGGTAGAAGAAAGTGAAACCCTGCCGCCGGAATGTTATACGGATGCTGATTTCTATGAATTTGAAAAAGAAGCCGTTTTTAATCATGAATGGCTATGTGTAGGGCGCGAATCCTGGGCCATGGAGGCGGGCGATTATTTCACGACATCCATCATTGGCGAGCCGATAATAGTGGTTCGTAACCGCGAGGGCGAATTGAAGGCAATGTCTTCTGTGTGCCAGCACCGGGCGATGCTGGTTGCGGAAAACAGAGGCAATGCCCGGGCTTTTATGTGTCCGTATCATCACTGGACCTATTCGCTGGATGGGGCGCTGTTAAATGGCCCGGCCATGGAAAAAACATGTAACTTTGACAAGGCAGATATCCAATTGCCCACATTCAAAGTGGAAGTATGGCTGGGTTTTGTCTTTATTAATTTTGATGAAGCCGCCGCTCCGCTGGCACCAAGACTTGTGGAGGTGGCCAAAATACTTGAACCATATGACCTGAGCAGTGCCGTTGGCCCCTTGCCGGATGAAGCGGCTAAATTCGACTGGAACTGGAAGGTGATGTTTGAAAATAACAATGACGGCTATCATGCAAGCCGTCTTCACGGGGGGCCTTTCCACGATTTTATTCCCAGTGAATTATGTTCCTTCCCGGAAATGCCGATGGATACCGCCGGTTATGCCCGTATTAATGGCACACTTCACAAGGATGCCAGTTTTAATGCCAGCCAAAAGGCGTTGTTTCCCTTATTTCCTAATCTGACGGAAGGCGACCGGAATCAGGTGCTGTTTGCCAATATTCCGCCCACATTGTCCTTGGTGTTAACCAATGACATGGTGTTTTTCCTCAATGTGCGGGCCGATGGGCCGGAAACCCATGAAATGGACACCGGATTACTGATGGCACCCGGGGCAATGGATAGCCCGGCTTTTGATGATAATCTGGCGGCTAATATGGCCATTGCTCTACAGATTATGGATCAGGATCAGCATGTAGATGCGCTGGTTCAGAAGGGGTTGCGGTCACGCTTTGCCGTCCGGGGACGGTATTCATGGCAGGAAGGTGCCCAGCAACAGCTCAATAGCTGGCTGGTCCCGCGATATCAGGAATGTTGGGAAAAATTGAAAGAGAATGGCGCAAAACTGCCCGCTTCAAAAGGACAGGTAAGTCAATGCACCGATGACGTTGCTCAATGTTAACAAGCTTAGGTAAGGGAAAATATGTCCAGTCATGATAGAATGCCGGTGGTTTTTTTTGGTCATGGCAGCCCGACAAATGTGTTGGAAGACAATGTCTCTACCAGGGCATGGGCGAAAATCACGGCCAACATCGTACGTCCCAGGGCCATATTAAGTGTGTCGGCCCATTGGTGTACGCGGGGGATAGCGGTGACGGGTATGGCCAACCCGAAAACAATACATGATTTTGGCCGCGGCCTGCCGGCGCCTTTGTTCGATTGCCAGTATCCGGCCCCCGGTGATCCGCAGCTTGCCAAAAGGGTGCGGGATCTTTTGTCACCATTGCCGGTCGTACTCGATCATGACTGGGGACTGGATCACGGCACATGGGCAGTTCTGACCAAAGCCTACCCCGATGCTGATATTCCTGTCGTGCAATTGAGTATGGATATGACCAAACCCACGGATTGGCATTATAAGACCGGGCAGGCTTTGCGCCAGTTGCGGTCGGAAGGGGTTCTGATTATCGGGTCGGGAAATGTGGTCCATAATCTGCCCCGTATGGAATGGAGCGAAACCGCCAAACCCTATGACTGGGCGACGCGGTTTAATGATCTGGTGATGGACTGTATTATCAAAGACCAGCCCGAAAAGCTGTTTGATACAGATGTTCTGGGGCAGGATGCCGCGCTTTCAATTCCTACGACGGATCATTATTGGCCTCTTTTCTACGTTCTAGGCGCGCGTCACGATGATGATAAGGTCACAATTGATCCCAGCCACATTCAGTATAAATCCTTAAGCATGATGAGTTTTGTTTTGCACGACTGAGCTATCGATGGTCATTGCCTATGCTTGTTTTCTTCTCCTATGGGGTTATGATACAGCAGAATATATATTTTAAGGGAAAGCCAGCTTGATGAAGGCCTGGAACTTCACAACAGATGCGTTTTTAGGAGATGAAAAGCAGGCGGCCTGGCTTAATGCCATGCGGCGATTATGCCTGCCCATCAATAATATATCAAAGACAGATCATTTTTACGGGGCGGTGTCCTGTATTGTCTCGCCGTTAGGCATCGAATTTGCGCGGGTTGACGCGGAACCTTTGGAAATATCCGGACAATACCCAAAACAGGAAGAGGCTATCTGGTTAACGTTGCTGCTTGAGGGGCAGGCTTGTCTGAAGAGTGGGGAGCAGGATATAGTATTATTACCGGGTGATATAATATACGGGCCTACGGATGTTGATGCCACTCTTAAATTTACCAGCCGTTTTCGCCAGCTTTTTATCAAGGTTCCCCATATTGCCATTAACCCTCGTCTGCTTTCGCCATTGTCGTTAAGCCTTGGATATTTATCAGGGGCAAGCGGGATTAATCATGTTCTTTCCGGTATGTTGAAGTCTCTGGCAGAGGTGATGGATGATATTAATGATGATGATCTGCGCCCCTTAGAGCTTGCGCTGACCGAACTTCTTTTAACCTGTATCGTTGAACAGAATACCAGCCTGTCCGTTAGCCGTGCGGCGAATATTCGCGCTGATAATCTGCACCGTATTTGTCAAACCATAGAATCGCTCTTGGGGGATCCTGAACTGACCTCGAAAAATGTTGCCGAAAAACACGGGATTTCCTTGCGGTATTTACAGAAGCTCTTCACGCTCGCCAATAAAACATTCAGTAATTATGTTAGAATCAGACGTCTGGAGCGGTGCCGGGCAGATTTGGTAAGCCCGCTATTTGCCCAAATATCAATTACTGAAATATGCTTTAGATGGGGATTTAACAGTTCAGCCTATTTTAGTCGGTCTTTCCGGGATGTCTATGGAACGTCTCCGCGCGAATACCGCCGGAAAAATTCACCTCCCGCGCATGAGGCATGATGCTGCCGGGGGCCTAATTTCATTGAAAACCTGCTTATAATGATATAGTGTTTCCTTATGAGACACATCATGTCACTTGCCGATATATATCTGAATAATTGCGGCTATAGAGGGACTTTGGAAAGGGTAACAAGATGAATAAGGCGAAACTTTTTAATTGGGATGATTTACCAAAAGAGGTGGTCCGAGACGGGGTGGTCCGGTCCGGTTTTCGCGGCAAAGATGTTCTGATGGTCATGAACTGGCTACAGCCGGGGATGGCGGTCAACCCCCATAGCCATCCTTGCGAGCAGGTAGTTTTCATCGTTTCGGGGCGTATTCGCTTTAATATTGACGGGGAGGAAATTGAAGCAGGGCCGGGTAGCCTTATCAGAATTCCCCCCAATGTTCCCCATTTCGGGGAACCGATTGGTGACGAGCCGGTGATGAATCTTGATATTTTCAGCCCAATACGCGATGATTATCGGCATTTGGTTGATTATCAGAAGAATGAATTTAAAAATGAATAAAGCATTGTGATGGAAAGAATTGAACGTCAAAGGCGCCTGAAGGCAAAAATCCGGGGCGGGGAGCCTACGCTGGGGTTATTTATCAAAATACCATCGCCGCAGGCTGTTGAGCTTATGGCCGGAGCGCAATTCGACTGCCTTGTTTTAGATGCCGAACATTCGGCCTTTGGTATTGAAAGCCTGGACAGATGTATCATGGCGGCCCATTTGGCGGAAATTCCCGTGTTGGTGCGCGTGCCGGACATATCATCCGACTTAATTGCGAAATCTCTTGATATGGGGGCGGCGGGGGTCATCCTGCCCCATATACGAAATATGAATGAGGCTGAAACCGCTATTGCCGTGACCAGATACAGGGACGGAAGCCGGGGGTTTTCCGCCTCTCACAGGGCCGCCGGTTATGGGGCGATTGCTGCAAAAAACCATCGGCAACAAAGCGATGAGGTTATGATCGTCATCGGCCAGATAGAGGATGTCGCGGCGGTTGAGAATATTGCTGAAATTGCGACGGTTTCAGAAATGGATGCCCTGTTCATTGGCTGTGCAGACCTGTCGGTTTCATACGGGGTTGATGCGGCGAATGATCCATGTGTGCAGGCGGCGGTGGATACAATCTGTGCGGCGGCACGAAAAGCGGGACAGACAACGGCGATTTACCTGCCTTCATCGGACCAATGTGATGATATGCGTGCAAAGGGCATCAGTTTGTTCTTTATTTCAAGCGATCAGGCGTTATTGTCTGATGCGGCAAAAAAATTATGCGAAGATTTTAAGTTAAAAACATAGGCCCTTTACATGTCTGATATCGTACCCATACAATCCGTGGCGACCTCCCTGGCAATATTGGAAACCATGGCCGATGCCCAGGGTCCGGTGGGGGTGAGTGAACTTGCGCGCGCAGTTGGGGCCACAAAGCCCAGAATTTACCGCCATTTGCGAACATTGTTGGATAATCAATATGTGATGCAGGATCCCCAAACCGATAAATATCAGTTGACGATCAAACTGTTCCATTTGGGCCAATCCGTGGCAGAACAGATTGAATTCCTGTCGGAAGCACGGCGGTTTATGGAGGGTTTGCGCGAGCAGGTTAATCAGACTGTAGCCATTGGTCAAATTGAGGATCATGGTGTGCGTATCCTGGATATTCTAAAAAACCGTTCCGATATCGAAATCACGTCACCGCCGGGTACATTATTTGATTTTCATTCTTCTGCACAGGGGAAGGTAGCTTTGGCTTTTGGTCCAAAACACTTATGGGACTCTGTGACCAATAAGCCCCTGAAACAATGGACGGAAAAAACAGTTACCAATATTAAGAAACTTAAGGAAGATGTAAAACTTGTACAGCAACAGGGATGGGCCGTCGCCCCGGAGGAGGCCTTGATAGGCATAAATGCTTTGGCCGCGCCTGTATTTGAGAAATCCGGTTTGCTGGCAGGTACAATTACCATTGTCGGCTCCATTCAGCATATTGCCCCTGTTCCCAACCCTGATCTTGTCACGGCAGTCAAAAATGTGGCCAGACAGGTTTCCCAGCGCCTCGGGGCTATTCTGGATTAGTCATCAAATGAAAAGTTTATGTGCGTAATGGTTCAAAATACCCGGCAACTGATATGTTAGCATGTCCGTGAAGACGGGTAAAAAATCTATCTAAATATTCCGAATTTTTTTTGTACAGCTTGTAACTTACGGGTATTTTGTGGTAGATTGATTAAACGTTTAATTAGTTGTTAGTCAATATAGGGAGATATATTCGTGTCAGAGACAAAAACACATTATAAAATTCATCCACCAAAGCAGAGATGGACCCATCTTGCCCTTATTGTTAAGGATATTGATGCTTCAATTGAGTGGTATGCGGCGCATACCCATTTAGAATTGATGACAAAAAACGAGGATGACAGCGGCTACGGGGCGTGGATGGGAGATCCAACGGAGGTGGATGCCCCCTTCATTTTGGTGATGGCACAGTTTTTTGAGGGCAAAGACCCTTTTTCACCGGCGGTGCATGGCATACTTGGCCCCTTTGCCCATATCGGTATTGAAGTGATGGAACGCGACGATATTGACCAGATCGCAGAAAAGGCCAAGGCGGAAGGATGCCTTGCTCTTGGTCCCGTGCAAATGCCGCCGCCCATAGGCTACATCTGTTTTTTGAAAGACCCTGATGGAAATAATGTTGAATTTTCACATGATCAGGGTGTATATGAAGAGGCAAGAAAAATATGGGGAGGCACAACTGATTCCGCGTGAGGTTGCTTTAGCGTATCTTGACTCTTTCTCCTCCGGTGATCCGGCGGCAGTGGCCGCGCATGTTTCGGAGGATTTTCAAAATAACCAGATGGGCGTGCTTGGCATGACCTTTTCTGGCCGTGATCTTTATCGGGAGAGGCTGGCGGGCTATCTGTCTGCTTTTCAGGATATCACCTATACGGCGGAAGAGGTGATCGTTGAAAATAACAAGGTTGTGATTGCCTATCATATGGCGGCAATCAATGGCAAACAGCCAATTTCCATTAAGGGCGTCATGATCATTTCCACTTCCAAAGACGGGCTTGTTAAGGCCCGCAGTGATTATTGGGACGGCTTATCTTACCTTAAACAGGCGGGTATCGGCTTGTAGGCAGAAAACCCTTGATCCGGTGCTTTATCTGATAACAGGCCAGGGTGACACAAATGGAATTTTGCTTTTTCTGATCACGGATTCACCGCATTCCTGAACCCTGCCCATCAATTCTTTTTCGTCAATCATGGTTGAGCGATAATTATCAATCACCCGGATGCCATCCACCCAAACACTGTGAATTCCCCTGCCGTCAGCGGACCAGATAAGTTGACTGACCAAACTGAGTATAGGCCGCCATTCCGACCGATCCGTGTCATGGCAGGAAAAATCAGCTTTTTTACCAACTTCGAGGGAGCCAATCTGATCCTGCATGCCCATTGCCTTTGCCCCGTTGCATGTCAGCATGGTCAGGGTTTCATGGACCGGATAATGTCTGACATCCTGATGTATATCTTTAAAGAGGGAGGCAACAATTCGTGCGGAATGAAGGATGTCGATGTCATAACCATCCGTGCCCAGCAACATATTTATTCCGGCCCGTGTCATTTCAGGATACCGCCCGACCGAGGTTACGCCAAAGGCGCCTTTTAAAGCTGGAAGCGGGCAGAAAATAACATTGGTTCCGGTTCTGGCTAGAATATTCAGCTCATTTTCATCAATATGGGCAACATGTGTGAGCGATACATTATCCCCAAGGACCCCAATGCTCTCCAGATGTTCAATGGGGCGTCGACCATATTCTTTCAAAAACCAGTCAGGATCCTCTTGATAGGGGCTCATATGAGCTGAAATGCCCAGCCCGTTATGATCAGCTATGGTTTTGGCTGCCTGCCATATTTCGTCTGAATTGGTTGAATGGCCGATAAGAATGGGCCAGGCGGATATGAGATTTCCCTTGCGGGCGGGATAGCGTTTGACTTCATTTTCCAGTGTGCGAATACCCTCTTCATTCAATTGATTCTGATCCTCATCAGGATTCATAGCCCGGCCTGTCACCCATGAACCCACGCGCCCCCGAATACCCGTTTCGTTCAGCCCCTCCACCACGCTATCAAGATGGCGAATAGTCCCCGCTTCTAAAAAACATGTAGTGCCCGCCTTTAACATTTCCAGTGCGGCGAGTTGTGCGGAAACTCTTTCCTCTTCTGCAGAATGGGCAAAATAACGTGGCATAACCCATTTGGTCAGTTTTTCCTGAGGCGAGCAATATATATCATCAGGTACATAATTCCGTGTCAGCGGATCACCGGTAATATGAATATGGCCATTGATAAAACCTGGCGTTATGACAAAACGTCTGCCGTCAATATTGTTTGTGGCGGTATATTTCTTTTCAATATCCACCCGCTTGCCTATGCCGGCAATTTGATCGCCCTTGATGGCGATGGAACCATCCATATATATACGGCGTTTTTCATCCATTGTGATGATTTTTGCACCATTTATGAGGGTATCAACGACTTCACTAGACATTCTTTTCTCCACATGCTTTGATGGTAATTATAGGGTAAAAACAAATATTTTTGAAAGGTATAATAAATGGGCGATATTAATTCTGCAGAATTGAGAAAAGCACTTTCTTCCTATGCAACCGGCATTGTGGTCGTGAGTACAACATGTGATAAAGGACAGCCTGTAGGCATGACCATAAATAGTTTTGCATCAGTATCTCTCGCACCGGCACTGGTTTTGTGGAGCATCGCTAAAGATTCAATTTTTTTTGATGTCTTTAATCAAGTGCCCAATTTTGCTATTCATGTGTTAAGACAGGATCAGCAGGATTTATCCAATCATTTTGCAATGCCAAATGAAGATAATTTCGCAACCATTCCGTATGATTCTGGTCTGGCAGACTTACCCCTGTTGAAATCATATATCTCCTGTTTCCAGTGTAGGGTGGAATGCCGCCACGAGGGGGGAGACCATATTATTATTGTTGGTCAGGTTCTGGATTTTAATTGTAAACCGGCGGACCCTTTGATATTTCATGACAGTCAGTATAAATCCTTATCATAATCCTTCTGAAACCACCGGCTCAGGCTGATCCTTAACTACCTTTTCTGCTGTTTTTTCAATATGGTAGGGGGGAAGGCGTGCGATAATAATTGTTCCGATAAACAGGCCCACCATCAAGCCAATGGTGGCATAGTCATAGCTGCCAAATATATCAAAAACCACATCCATCAGCATGGGCAGAAAACCTGTGGTTATGGCCACCACGCTATACATAACGCCAGATATGACACCATATGATTTCAAGCCAAAATAGCGTGATATGGAATAGGGTAATAATCCGAATTCAGTACCAAGCCCGATTCCCATCAGGGAGGCTGATAATAACAATCCTGTATAGGATGTGGAAATATAGAGCAGGAATACGCCAATTACGGCGATTGCAAACAAGGGGGTAACTATTCTGGGGTTGTTTGTTCGGTCCAGTAGCGAACCGGCAAAAATCTGCCCCGCAATGGTGACAAGCGCAAAGGTGGATAAAACTGTAGTCGCCTTTCCAAGGGGCATGCCCCGGTCAAGAAGAATGGGGACAATATGTGTAAAGGCGGCCATCATACAGCCGGCGCATAGGGGTATGGCGATGAGCACCATCCAGAATTCTTTGGTTTTTCGGGCATCCTGAAAAGTGACATTTTTTACATCTGATATATTATCTGACAATACATGAAAATCATCTTCCTCGACCGGAATTGGCGTTTTGGGCGGGTCACGGAAAAAGAAAATAAGAAAGGGCAGACCAAACAATAGAATAATGAGGCTGATGCTTTGAAAAGTTCCGCGCCAGCCAAAGCTGGCCAACAAAATAACGACAATCAGTGGCATAACAGTGCTACCCGTGCCATTGCCGACACCGCTGACCATGCCCAGATAAAATCCCCGGTTCTTATTAAACCAGCCCGCGATGACTTTCGTGAATAAAATGGGGCCAAGGACTGATCCGGTTAAGCCAATCATGGCAAATATAAGATAGAATTGTACCAGCCCCTGGACAATTGAAACTGTCGCAATCGAGGCGGCAAACAATATGGTTCCGATAAGAATTACTATCCGTGAGCCGAACTGGTCAGCCCAACGGCCAATGACCGGATAAATAAGAGCACTGGTAACGGCCAGGATTGGATATACAGCTGAAATACTGCTTCGGGGCAATCCGAATTCTTCAGATATGGGAATGAGAAACATGCCGAAAACAGTGGCAATGGTTGAGGTGATGCCCACCGAAATTCCGATTGTTGAGGATAATACTACACCATGGGGCCGGGTAAATATTTTATGCCACATTATCTCACTCCTTTGAAAGATGGGCCAGGCCCATCTTGTGTATGATTAGAAATATCCAAGTGGTTATATGTGAAAGCGATTATTGGAATTTTCATTTTTCCCCTTTCTTTAACCCTGTTCCGGTTATGGCGTAATTCCGCCTATGGTTGTGCCATCTATGTGTATGGCCCTGATGCTAATCTTTATTATTGAGTGTAATCCTGAATAAATTTTTCTATTTCCGTCCACGACGGTGCGGCTTCCTGTGCGCCGGGCTTCATTACGGAAAGAGCGGCGGCGGCTGCCGCGTAATGTGCAGACGGGAAGGCGCCCATGCCCCTTGCCAACGCAGAGGCCAATACGCCATTAAAGACATCGCCAGCGCCGGTTGGGTCGATGGCGTCAACCGGAAAAGGATTCTCCAGAGATTCCTGACCATTTATGGCAATGTAATAGCCTTCCTTGCCCATTGTAATAATAATATTTTTAGAGCCATGCTGGCGTAATTTTTCACAGGCAAGCCGGGCCGATTGCGCGTCTTGTGGATAAATCCCGACAATTTCATCTGTTTCCGTTTCGTTTGGTGTGATGAAATCTGCTAACTTCAGAAGTTCTCTGGCGGCAAGAGATCCCGGGGCCGGATTTAAAATAGACGTAACCCCCGCTTCATGCGCGAGCAAAAGGACAGTTCGAACAGTTTCCAAAGGGATTTCCATCTGTACGATAACTATGCGTCCGGATTGTATAATGGCTTTATGGGCCATAATGTCATTGGGGTTAAGATGATCATTAGCCCCTGTTGCGACCACAATCATATTGTCCCCTTTTTCAGAAACGACTATGCTCGCTATTCCTGATGCTACACCGTCAATTATTTTAACATATTGTGTATTTATTTTATTCTGTGTGAGGTAGCTTTGTGCCATATCGCCAAAAGCGTCATGTCCAATTGCCGCGATGAAATTAATTTCTCCACCGGCTATTTTGGCAGCCACGGCCTGATTAAGCCCTTTGCCCCCCACGGTTAGTGAGGCATTTCGGGCGAGGACCGTCTGGTTTCTAGACGGAAAGTCACGAACATATGTGGTGATATCGGCATTGATGCTGCCCACTACAGTTATGTATTTATCCTGATCTTCTAATTGTCGTTCTTGTGCCAATTCAATGCCTTTGTAATATTTGATCAATAAAAAAATATATCTGTTTTATTTTCTTTAATGTATTATACTTATATAGGTTAATCGTTTAAGTCAATATGAATATCTTATAGTAAGTATAGTGGTCACGTTTCGAGAATAGATGGTATGGTAGGAATGCATGATTATAACTATTAATAATTATCAACAGAATCCGGAGCGTAAGTGGCAATCCTTTGTTGTTTACTGAATTTATTGTAATTATAGTCAATGACGACTGCCACATAAGAATTAAATTGGAGAAAAAATTGTGAGCCGCAGCAAATCCAGAAAATTTTCAGGAAAGGCGACACTTCGTGATGTTGCTCGGGAGGCTGGTGTTTCAGTGGCAACGGTATCATATGTTTTGAATAATACCGGCTCTGTGAGTGATCAGGTAAGAAAACAGGTCAAAAGCGCCATCAAGCTTCGGGGTTATGTGCCTAATTTATCTGCGCAGGCGATGCGTACAGGCCGTACAAAAACCATAGGTATGATATTGCCCGATCTCAGGAATCCTTTTTTCCCCGAACTGGCGCAGTCTGTGGAAAATGCCGCGAGAAGTAATGATTTAGCTGTCTTTCTGGTTGATACGCAAGAATCTCAAACCGCAGAAGCGGAGGGTATATTTAAACTTATACAATATGGTGTGGAGGGGATTGTCTGGTGTCCCTCTTCGGACATGGATTATTTTAAGGAATATTCGGCAGATACACCTGTTGTGGTTATTGACCGGCCGCTGCCCAATTATGATAATGTCTACTCCGATTATATAAAGGGGGGTAAACTGCTCGCGCAGCATATATTGTCAGAGGGTCATTGTAAAATAGGGTTGATTTCCGGTCCGCAGTCATTTGAAAGTGCCGCACAGCGCCGGCGGGGTTTTCTGGATGAATTGGGCAACAGTGCAGAGGTTGTTTGGGAAGTGGAAAATTCCTTTTCGATGGAATTGGGGGATGAAACACGTGCGAGATTATTGCAGCAGGATGTGTCTGTTGTCGTTGCCGCCAATGATATGATTGCCATTGCAGCGATCAAGATATTAAATCAAAATAAAATAAAGGTGCCTGAAACCATATCGATCGTTGGCTTTGATGATATACCCTGGAGTGACATTGTGCAGCCACCTCTTACAACGATAAAGCAACCTTTGTCTGAATTGGGCAAGGAGGCTGTCAACCTGTTGATGCGGCGTATAGAGAATCCCGAAGCCTCAAAGAAAAGCGTCGTTCTGGACGTGGATATTGTTATACGGCAGTCTGTGCGTATGATCGAGACTGTTGACAACGAAACCGGGTTGGAAAGCACATAACGTAAATGTAAATATTGTTTTAAACTTAAACATCATACTATAATATTATCTAAAGGCTTTATTCAATAAGTCAGTAACGGACATTATTCAGGGCATATATTCAGGGTATAGACAGGCGTGCCAACGGCGCGGTGGGAAGATATATAACTAACCAGAATTAGGATATGCTAATGGTTTTACGACATGGATAATCAACAGGAAATTGCCGCTTTTCACAGGCGAAGATGGTTTATGTTTGTCTTGATAAGCCTGATTTTCTTTCTCATTACGGCAGCATCTTTTACGTCACTTGGGGTTATTTTACCCTATATGATTAAGGAAATGGGCTGGACTCGTATGCAGGCAGGGATCGGGTTTTCCCTGTTGGCACTCATGGTCGGTTTGTCGGCGCCTATTCCGGCTTATCTCTTGCGGAGAGTGGGCCTGAAGGCGACATATGCCCTGGGCGGGGTGATGGTCATTGGGGGGACATCATTAATGGCGACCACAACCGGTCTGACGCAATTTTATATTGGGGCGGCGTTTATTGGATTTGGCTATAGCCACTGCGCCTCGGTACCCGCTGTATATTTTCTCAATAACTGGATACCGGACAAACATTCTTTTGCTATGGGTATTTTTATGATGATTGGCGGCATGGGCGGTGTTGCGGCACCCTTTGTCGTAACCGGTGTCGTGCGTTATACAGGGACATGGCAGGCCTATTGGTGGATTATCGCAGTATCGATGTTTACCCTAACCATACTTGGTCTTATTTTTTTTAAAGATGTGGTTCCACAAGTCGCTGAAAAACTTAAAAAAGTGAAAAAAAATTCCCAACAAAAAAAGAGCCGGGTGCATAAATCACTTGTGGACTGGACGTTAAAAGAAGCCCTGAGGACGCCGCAATATTACATTATTGTACTTGCTCTTACTGCGATTTTACTGTCCAGTGTTACCATGAATAGCTGGGCGTTCACGCATATGACGTCCCTGGGTGTTGCCGCAACGGTTGCCGCTATTGTGCTCAGTATGCAGGCAGTCGTGAATGCTTTGTCCCGTGCGCTGGGCGGCTCCCTCGCCAATTACATTGACCCCAGATGGTTGCTGGCGTCGGCTCTTGCGGCGGATGCGATTGGTATGATAGGTTTGTCTTTTGCCGATAACTATTATGCCCGGATTGTCTTTATTTTGGCCGACGGTTACGGGTTCGGGATGTGTTTTTTTGCGACTGTCGCGCTGCTGGTGAACTATTATGGGATGAAGGCCAGCCCGGAAATTGTTGGCAGTATGAATTTCTTTACAGTGACTGCCATGGTTGGCCCGACAGTTGCTGGTATTATCGGGGACGGCCTTGGGGGATTTGCATGGGTATACAGGGGGCTGTCTGGTATATTACTGGTTCTTTTCTTTGTCGTTGTGGCAATGCGCCCGCCAAGGCACAGTAATGACTTAAACGCAGAAGATATAAATATTCCTACCAGGTAAAAATATTGACTGTTTGCTTAAACGTTTATGTTGCCGTACTCTCCTGCCTGTTGCGAAATTGGAGGTATGAAAAATGAAGAGTAAAAGAACATGGTTGATTACAGGGGTGAGTAGCGGGTTTGGGCGGGCCATAGCCGTGGCCGCCCTTGAGAGAGGTGATACTGTTGTCGGAACGGTAAGGTGCGAGGCTGATAAAGAGGCCTTTGAGGCGTTGAGGTCCGGGAAGGCGACGGGTAAAATTCTGGATGTTCGGGATGACGGTGCCATAAAGCGTGTTGTGGCAGAAGCGGCAGGCATCACCGGGTCAATTGATGTTCTTGTCAATAATGCGGGCTATTGTTTGGTTGGGGCTATTGAGGAGGCGAGCCTGTCTGAAATACGGTCACAGATGGAGGTCAACTTTTTCGGCGCCGTAGCCGTATTGCAGGCTGTTCTGCCCTATATGCGTCAGAAAAAATCTGGCAGTATATTTAATATCACATCGGTCAGCGGGATTGCCGCATGGGCCGGTATCGGGTATTATTGTGCCAGCAAACATGCTTTGGAGGCGGTTGGAAAAGCATTGGCACAGGAAGTTGTCGGGTTTGGTATTCGCGTAACCAATGTGGCGCCAGGGGCGTTCAGGACAAATTTTAACCGGGCAAACTCCCTGAGCCATACGGCGATTGAAATTGATGATTATCGCGATAGTTCCGGACTTTCCCGAAAATTAATAGCCGATAGCGCGGGGGAGGAGGCGGGAAATCCTGCTCTGGCGGCCAAGGCTATTATGTTGGTGCTTGAAGCGAAAAAGGCCCCGCTGCATTTATTGCTTGGTGCAGATGCGGTGTATTATGCGGGTCAACAACAAAGCATTTTTACGGCTGAAGTGAGCAACTGGATGCCGGTCAGCATCAATGTGAATCATGACGATTCCCCCTATGGCAGGCATGAATAAGAAGGTTGTTATATGTTGTCCGAGATTAAAATAATTTTTTTCAGAAGGTGAATATATACCCTCAGCACTTGGTTTTTAAGTGCATTTTTTAGTCTGTATTCGCATATACTTGACAAATCACTTTTTTTCTCACATGATAACTTTAACGTTTAAGCTACTATATGTGCGTCTTAGTTTGGTTTGAAGCTTAATCGTTTAATTATAAATTAGAAGATACTGCAAAGAACAAATTGTAAGGTATCAAATTGAAATCCTAAGGTGCCATGACACCATATGATTTTAATCTTAAAGGGTACGGCTTGTGTGAACTGGTATTAAAGCAGTCATATAGGGTTCATGAGAATAAAAATGATAACAGCATTTAAATTCAGGGAGCAGAACAGATGCAAAAAATCGATATAAATTCAGGGTTTCAGTCTGATATTTCTCAACAGAAGAATGGCAGTACGGGTTCCAAAAAAGGTATTTTACATAAACCCGCCTCTGGTATAATTCTGGCTGGCGTAGCGTTTCAGATATTGTTTTCACAGCAGGCAATCGCACAGGAGACGGATAATCGAATGGCCCAAGAGGATGTTGACCATTTGGAAGATATAGTGGTTGTGGCAGACCCTGTGGGCCTGCTGGAAAATCGCCCTACAGAATCTGTATTTGGTCTAAAGCGATCCATTCTTGAGACGCCCCGTTCCATCAGCGTGATAAGCGCGGCAACGATGGAGCGTTATTCCATTGAGGATATAGATGATTTCGTCACCACAACACCTGGTACATTCGGCGGAAGTTTTTTTGGCATTCCGGGATCGATCAGCATCCGTGGTTCCAGAGCGGAAAATTACTTTCGCGGCTTTAAGAGGGTTGTGAATAATGGATTTTTCCCTACCCCGATTGGCGCTAGTGAAAGGGTGGAGATTATCCGTGGTCCAACGCCCGCAATTTTTGGGGCGGGCCGCATTGGCGGCTTGTTGAATTTTGTACCAAAGACCGCAAGTGGTGAGGGCATGACATCCGATGATGGACCCTCCGGCAATGTGAAACTAACTTTGGGAAGTTACAATAAAACCAATATATCCGGTGAATTAAACCTGCCATTTTTGCTGGCTGGGAGAGAAACCAGTGTTTCTGTCTATGCGGAATATGAAGATTCCAAAAGTTATTATATCAATCGTGAGCCCACACATAAACTGGTGCAAATCAATTTAACCCATGAATTGAATGAAAGCATGAAAGTTGAGTTCGGTGGCATGTATTATAAGTCATCAGGTTATTATCAAACGCCGGGCTGGAACCGCCTGACCCAGGATTTGATTGATAATGGCAATTATATTACGGGCCGGGATACGGACCTGACTGATACTGATGGCAATGGTCGCCTGACCCCAAATGAGGTTGACGCGGCGGTGGGGACATTCTTTGGCACCTCCAATATTCGCACCCTGATCGATTTTGGATTTTTTGGTGTTGCGCCGGCTTATGGCCTTGATGAAGGTGTTGGGGTGGCAAAACTTGACCCCCGAACGGTTTTTCTGTCAAAAAATGATGAAATAGAAGATTCCGAGAATATCACTCTATATTTTGATCTGGTTAAAGAATTTGATGATTCTGAGCTAAAATTTCAGGTCTTTTACGATAAACTTGATGCCCGAATAGGGTTGAGTACCGGCTTTGCGGCGGATCATCAGGTCAATACAATGGAAGCGCGTGTTTCGTATGACTTCTCTGTCAAATTCAGCGATAGTTCCTATGTTGATTTCTATGCCACCGCCTCACACAAGGTTTATAATTCTGAATTAAGGGAGAATTTTCTCTCCGGTTATCTGGTTCTGGATCGCCGTGACCTGATATTTGGTGCAACGGGAAGTGATATTTTCGATACCCCCTTCACGCAGGAACCTGGCGGAATTGGTATTGGCTGGGATAGTAATTTTAATTCCCAGTATAAAGATACCGGCGTGGCACTTGTCGCAGATATCCGCCTGGGTGATAGGCTTTCTGTGCTGCTGAATGGCCGTTATGATAACTATTCTGCACGGTCCATTGACACCGGAGCCACCGTTTTCGATCCATCGCTTTCCAATACGGAATTTACCTCAAATGAAGGTGACTTTTCATATTCTGCAAGTGTCAGCTATATGTTCCCGGTGGGTATCGCGCCCTATTTCACTTATGCTCAGGGGGCCAATATTCTTGAAAACTCAAATGGGGGTATTAGCCCGGGAACGATCCGTGGGGGCAGTATCCTCGCGAATTCCCAATTGATTGAGGCCGGTGTGAAGTTTTCCCTGCTGGAACAGCGTTTGAACGGCTCTGTCGCATATTATGAACAGAAACGTGCCATCATTGATCCGTTCGGGAATGTTGATGGTGAGAATAGCAAAGGCGTTGAAATTGAGCTGCGTTATATCATTGATGACCATTGGACATTGACCGGGGCGGCGACATTTCAGGATATTCAGGTTCTGTCACCGGGGGTATGCTTTAGCGGACGCGGGGAATTTGTAAATATTCCAGGTTCCGTTGTTGGCTTGACACCGCAGCAAAGCTTTGGCGGCATTTTCGCAGCCTTGAATGCCAGTTGCCTGCCTGAGTTGCAGGAAGGCTATAAACGTAGTTCCCTCCCTGATGAGCTTTATTCTTCATTTGTTACATATACGTCTGATCAGGATGCAGAAGTGGTTTACGGTGGTACATTTGGTGGGACATATGTTTCACAAACAAGTGGTAAAATCAACAATGCCATTGTCTTTCCATCTTATTGGAATTTCCGGGCGGCTGCATTTGTAGATATCGGACGGTTCAACATTACGGCAACGGTGTCCAATATCTTTAACGAAAGATATTTCACACCGCTTCAGGGCGTGTTTGAAGAAGTCGCTGCGCTGCCGGGTGCGGGGCGTGAATTTAGAATTATTGGCAAGGTAAAATTCTAAAAATACAGTGTAGCTTTTTGTTCTTTTTCTGATGATGATGAAGAAGCCGCCAATCCGGGAATCGCGTACTTCACATTGATGCCTCTCGTTTTCCTTTAAAAGAGCGGCGGCTTCCATATTTTTGATGGAATTGATGGAGCAGGGCTTAATCTGTGATGCTGTCATTGCAAAACCTGATACCGAACACGGCAGTCATTGTGGGGAATGCGCGAAGATACGGAGAGCATCTTAGAGGTGGTCCCACATCGTTGGACAGATTTGCGGCGATGTTAAGCTTTGTTATGTTGTTTAATGTTATGCCGCTTTTACGAAGAAAGTCTAGTGAACTGGTCCTGCATCTGTGTAGAACCCCAACCCTTTTCTTGAGAAAGAAACGGGTTGGGGGTTTTGGTCCCGTATTTTAGTCCTCTGCCCAAATTACCTAATGTTAATCTGAGGTGATCTGATGTAATCTCAACAGCTTTACCACCATACTGTGGCTGCTTGTGACAACGCAAAAGCGATTGAGTTCAGGAGGGCGATGCTGGGACCAATGTTGTCTGATTATTTACTGGTTCGGATACTTCCTACCAAAGTAACATCCTGTGGCATTCTGCCGTCAACACGAACCTTGATCGTTTTGGCATCGAATGACAGGCACTTGCCTGGTTTGATAATAGCCTTGTTATTTCCCCCCCACATGACCTTTAAAGCGTAATTTTGGGGTTCGCCATCCAGGCGTTTTAGTCGCGTGTTGCGCGGTACACAGACGGTGTTATCCCGATCAGTCTTGAACCTGATCAACTCAACATCTTCATTCGAGTTAATGAAGAACTCATCGCGCGGGGCCATCTGTTGTGCCCAAGCAATAATGGGGTCGGTTGCAGGTGGGCCTTCCCGACGCAATGTTTGTGCCTGTGCCGGTAAATTCATACCGATAATGCCAATGGCGACTGATGCTATAACCGTAGATTTGATAAACTTTCTTGATAACATTGTACTTCTCCTATGTTTAATGTGAATATTTGAAAAGGTGTGTCACAGCAACACTATCCTGCCGGACGTTTGCCATAACCTTGTCCGAAGTTTAAAAAAAAGTAAGCTATTGGTGGAAAAGCCATCCGGCAGCACAATCAATCGTTTATCCAATGGCGGGGCATGAAGTTAAAGTGACGCTGTCCTGAGCAATATTTTTAAATATCTTTGGCATTATTTCTGTTTTTCGGCCCATGTGTGGGGACAGGATGACAAAGGGTACAAAAATATGGCGTGTAAAATAACCATATCCGCTACGGTGCTTTAGCTAGCCATATTAACAGGATTACGAGGTTTGTTTTAATGGCCCTGGAGTTCGGGATAAAGCGGCGGAAGAACTTGTTGCCTGACCGGGTTGGCCCTGCTGTTGAGCAATTCTGGTTTTGCTTCTTTGAAAGTGCGAAGCAGTAATTTGCCGTTCCAGTTTTCAGATGTGCCACCACCATATAGGTATTGTTCCAGTTCCTCCATCTTTTCACTGAGGGCTGGAAACAGAGATAAAAGGGCAGGGCCATCAAGCCTGTTCTGCTGGCCGACCAGATATAGCCAGCTATTGAGTGCCGTATAGGCTCCGGTCTTGTTGTTTGATGTACAGGCTGCCTGAAAATCCTTTTCCAATCGTATGATTAGTTTTTTATTTTGTGCTTCAGAGACATCAGAGTAGTTGTTTTTCAAACTCTGCATCGGCGTTGACTCCTGCCGATGGGATTTCTGCTTGCCTATTGCATTGGCTACCCAGTAACCAATGGTAATCACAAGCAGGATAAACAACGAAACTACTCCCCATAGCCATGGGGAATTCCAGAATGAGGCCCTTGTTTTGACAGGCCAGTTGCTTGGAGTTGTTGCCTGTGCCTTGCTGTCAACTGCCGGAGCATTAACCGTGGCACCTGCCATAGGTGCCCCTTCGGTAAAGAATGTTTCAGACGGTAGCACTGCTGTGCGTTCAACATCGGCGACCGTATCCCACCATTTAACGCTGATTGCAGGCAGCGTGATCTTACCTTCTTTGGTGGGGACGATGGAAGTTGAATATTCCTGTATGGCAACTATGCCTTCCGGCGTATTGATGGATTTATCCTTTGACTGATCGAGATAGACCTTAGCCCCATCGGCAGTTGTAACATTGATGTCTGGTAGCTGTTCTTTTGATGCACCGAGGGCTGACAGCCGGATCGTCCGTGTTACCGTTTTGCCAATGTGAAAGATCGGGTTTTCGGGTTTCCACTCGGAAGTCAACAGCACTTTCTTTGCCGGCAAGAACCAGCCTTTACTTTGGCCGGGACGCGGCTTGATGTTGAACTGCAATGGCTTAGAGCGTACAATCACCTGTTGATCCTGATCCATTATTCCATTGAAAAAACTACTCCCGAATAGTGAATTGCCAAATATATCCGGAAATGGTGAGCGTTTTCTTACCGGACTGCTGACAACAGCCTGCAAGGTTATTGGTGGGACGGTAAGTGACCCGCTCTTGAGCGGTTCCAGCAGATATTGTCTTTTGATAACGGAAATTCTCCGCCCGTTTCTGGTAAAGCTACTGACCTTGTCCTCACCTTGTTGTGTAAGAATAAATCCGCTTGCGGTTGGTTCTTCTAGGCTTGCCTGGAGTATATTATTGTCAGTTGTGATCCGGACCGTTACCGGAATTTTTTCCTGCACATAGTGAGCTTTTCCATCCGCAGTCATTGATATGGAAATGCCGGTTGTTCCTGTATTGGGAGTAGCACCATCTCTGGTAGAATCTACAACATTGATTATAATCGGTCGGCTGGTTTCAGTTCCCGCTTTCAGGGCGGGGATGGTCAGCCTGCCTTTTGATTTTGGTGACAGTATTATCTCCCAGCCTGTTGAGTTGGTTTGTACCCCGTTGATGATGTTCGTTTGCCAGCTTCGGCTGTTTCCCAGAACGTTGAAGTCCCGCTGCAACGGTGACAGGTCAATCACAGCGGATGCCTTTGTCGAATCTGTTTGCAGTTGAAGTACGAAAGACTTGCCAACGCTGATTTCACTTGTACTCACGCTCGCGTTTATTCCTGCAAAGGCCGGTGAAAGCATAACCAGTATCGCGAGAATAATTAAAAACCCTGTTTGGGCAAATATGTTTATTGTTCTGTGCATCTGTTTTGTTTTCACTGGTTCTGTCCTGCAGCAAAGTTTCGGGAATAATATTGGCGGATACGGGCCTTCAGAAGACCCGATGGATCATCAGGGACTGCGCGCAACTGTTGTTCAACGGCTTGATCAAGTTTAGGTAATTCGGTTTTTCTCGAGGAAGCCCTTTCGGTTTTCTGTTTCTTTGGTCGTGCTGTGTCTTTACCATTCCCCTGTAACAGGGCATCCATCGCCTTGCTGAATATACTTTTCTCACCTTTTACATTTTGATCAGGCCGAGTGGGTTTTTGCTTACCCGTCATTGAATCTTGTGGTTTTGGCATGGTATTCTGTTGCGGGGCTTTCTGCTCCTGAGAGGACGTAGCCTGTTGCACTTCCTGTTCAGAACTGTTTGACTTCTGCTTTCCAGGCTGTCCGTTTTTTGGGTCACTCTTTTTGCCGGCCTTATCACTTTTCTGTGGATTGCCAGATTTCTGCTGACCAGCTTTTTGGCTGCCGGATTGATCCTGTTTCTGGCCACTTTTACCCTTCTGACCGGCGGATGTATTTTTCTTCTTATCTTTCTGATCACCGGATTTCTGCGGGGTCTTTTTTTTCTTATTCTGTTTCTTCTGTTTCTTCTGTTTCTTAAGTAAATTAGCCACAAGATTACGGTTAAACTGCGCATCTGCATCTTTGGGGTTTGCTTTAAGTGCCATATCATAGGCTTTGACAGCTTTCTCTAACGCGCCGGAACGGGCCAACGCATTACCTCTGTTGAAATCGGAATTTTCCGACTTTTTACTATCATAGAGGCTGGCGGCGGCACTATATTTCCCCGCTTTATAGAGAGCACTTGCCTTCCAGTCAGGGTCACTGAAAATACGGGCTGCTGCTGAATAATCCCCTTGCTTAAAAGCACTGGCCGCCTGTTGATCCGGGGTCTTCCAGAAGTCCTGCCATTGGGAAGCCTCGGCACTAGGGGTATTGCTGAAAATGGCAACAGCCATTACAAAGGGGAAAGCCATTAATAGGCCGCGACGAAAGGCTAATGGTGCCAATAATAACGGTATGAGCAGCAACCAGTAACCCATGTCTTTCCATCGGTCCGAATGAAAGTCATTTTTAACGGTGGGTGCTGCAATCGCCGTTATACCATCGGCGGGTAGAAGAATATCAATGTCACTGTTATCAGGTGTCAGGCTTGCAAATACCCCATAACCTGCGGCAGCAATATCCCCGAGGGCTTTCTTATCAAATTTCGCAGTCATGAATTTTCCATTGCGGCTCCGAATAGCCTTGCCTGATGCCGTTTGCAATCGGGCTCCATGGTCCGTTCCTACCCCCAGTACGTTGACTGAAAAGCCTCTGGCCGCAGCTTGTTTTGCAGCCGCAATATTTTTTGCGACAGCAGAACCTGCGTTGTCGGCAATTACAATAATCCTGCCGCTATGGGCTCCGCCCTCCAAAAGAAGGTTGGTGGCCCGGGTAATTGCGTAATCCAGTCTGTTGCCTAAAACAGGCATCATATCGGTTGATAGTTCTGGTAACATTTCACGGATTACCCGGGCATCGGTTGTTAATGGTACGGCAACGAAGGGGCGATCGGCATAGATAATAAAACCGGTGTCTGTACCTTTGGTTTTTTCCAGTATGTCGCGTATCTTATGCTCTGCCCTTCGTATTCGACTTGGTGATACATCGGTCGCATTCATGGACTGGGCAAGGCTCAAGGCGATAACGACAGGTTTGGAGGATTTATAGGCAGGCAGGTCGATCTTTTGCCATGCCGGTCCCGCCATGGCAACTATGGCAGCAAACAGGCCTGCTGCGAGCCCTGCCGTTAACCAGTATGAACCTCTGTTGGCCTTGCCGGGCACAGTGAGAAATTTCAGCAAATGAGGGTCTACCAGTTTTTGCCAGTTGTTACGGGCAGGGCTCTGGCGCCGTACAGCGAAAATAATGAACATTATTGCCGGCACCAATAGCAATAGCCAAAGGGGGCGAAGAAAAAAGAAGCTACTGGTAATCATGATATTGCTTCCTTTAGATTTTTGCTTTGAAAAAGAGTGATTATTGACGGCACAATGAGGATCAGACCGAAAACGCCAACAAGGGCGAGTGCCATGCCGAGAGGCCAGGAATAGAGGCTTACGGAAGGACGGATGAATTGTGGGTCACCGGACACCGGCTCCAGTTGATCCAGTTCGGCGTAAATCCCCGCCAGACTTTTCACGTCCGTTGCCCGGAAATAGCGGCCTCCGGTTAATTTTGCGATTTTACCCAGTGTTTTTTCATCAAGATCTTCAGACGGGTTGACTATCTGACGTCCAAAAGCTGTCTGGACTACCATACGGTTGGCTCCAACGCCGATTGTATAGATACGGATATCGAGTTTCTTGGCAAGCCGGGCTGCCTGAAGTGGTTGCATAACCCCGGAATTATTTGCGCCATCGGTGAGGAGAACCAGAACACGACTCTTGACCGGACGGTCTTTAAGTCGTTTTGCGGCAATGGCTATGGCATCGCCAATTGCGGTTTTCTGTCCTGTTAAACCAACCTGAGCTTCAGCCAGAAGGGTGCGTACAACATTGTGGTCGAACGTCAGGGGCACTTGCAAATATGCCCTGTCACTAAATAAGACCAATCCTAGACGATCACCCTTGCGGCGTGCGATAAAGTCATCTGCCACAGTTTTAACTACGGCAAGCCGGTTGCTGGCCTGACCGTTCAAGTCAAAGTCTTCACGCCCCATACTGCCGGACAGGTCGATTGCCATCATCAGATCACGACCTTCAATGGGTAAAGAAATCTCGGGGCCGATAAAAACAGGGCGCGCAGACGCGGTCACCAGAAGAATCCAGATCAGAGAGGCCAGTATGATCCGCCAGATTCTGTAACCTGATTGATATTGACCACTACCGGCGCGTTCGGTGATGCGGCGATAGAACGGCACCCGGAGTGCCCCGCCGGATGATATTCTCACAGGTTTCAGAAGGTGCCGGATGATGAAGGGTAGAGGCAGAAGCAAAAAGGCCAAGGGCCAAATGAACTCAAACCCGGAAAAATTACTCATGCGTTCCTCCGGATCCAGTTCTCTGCAACAGACAGAACTGTTGTTTTCTCAGGTATCTCCATATCGCTCAAGCTGGAAACGGTTGTTTCGGAAATATATGGCGCCATTGCGATAAATCGGGCAATAGGCCTTTTCATTCCTCCGGGCTGACGGGCCAGATATTGCTCCCAAACTTCACCCTGCACACTGGCCGGGCAGTTACTGTTCTTTGAGTGAAGGGTAATACGCCGCAGCAGAATACTGATTTTCGAGCCAAGCTGGAGAATAGATATTTTATCAGAATCCTGTATGCGCAGGCTGTTCAATTCGCGCAGGGCAACATATTTCAGGGATGATCTGCGAATAGCGAAAATCACCAGCACAGTGATCAGCAGGCTCAGAAAAATGGCCGTAAGTAGCCACCAGCCTGGGGCAAGAGGCCACCAGGAAACCGCTTGTGGCAAACGTACATCTTTCAACTGATCCAGTTGTGCCAGGAGTTCGGGTGATAAAGCTGCTGAAGTGGTGGTTATCATTCTGTTGGTCTCGCTTCTATCTGTGTATTAAATCAGGATTGCCGCGTACCGGTGCGATGTGGTCTTAAAACCCGGTTAGTATCATCTGCTGTAGAGAGACTATGCAGGGCCATCCCGCGCTGGCGGCACATTTTTTCAAGTCGCTCTGCCCGATTAACAAATGCTTTACTGTAGTCCTGAATGCGTGAGCGCCTGATTGCGGAAAGCGACAGAACATCATGCCCGTCGCTAATCCGGTGATCTCCACGTCCGGGAAGTTGAATATCCAGTTGGTCATAAATGTGAATATTGGTTACATGAGTATGCAAAGAGAGTCTTTTGATCTCACGTGCGCATGACTCATCAAAATCATTGAAATCGCTGATAATGAAGGCAAGTGTTCCAGGATGGGCAATATGCCGCAGTCGCCTGACCGCCTCGTGCAGGGGGACTTCAGCTTTCTCATCGATGTTCACCGTATGGGTCGCAAGGCTAATGGCGTTCAGGAATCTGAGCATCCCGTGCCGGGTTCTGGTCGTGACAAAATCCTTTAGACCATCTTGGGTAAGGATAAAGCCGCCAACCCGGTCACCACCGTCTATACCCACCCAGCATAACTGGGCTGCCAGACGGGCGGCGAGGACGGATTTGAAACGAACCTGCGTTCCAAAATGCATCATACTCCGGCAATCAAGCAGGATGAATACCGGACGTTCACGTTCCTCATGATAAAGTTTGGTATAAACCTGACCTGTGCGGGCTGTTACGCGCCAGTCGATAGTCCGTACATCATCACCAGGCTGATAAATCCGCGCCTCATCAAATTCCATACCGCAACCTCTGAAAACTGAACGGTTGGTTCCGAACTGGTGGGTCGTAACCTTGCCTCCGGGTGCAAAGCCGGAGACCTTTCGGTCCGGCCTTGCCGCGATTAAATCGGCAATGGTTGCCTCGACGGCACTATTGATATTGTTAATATGGTCTGTCATTTTTTTCTGCCATTTTTAAAGATAGAAAGCAGGCCGAATATGGGCCTCAACTGACGGGAACCCTTTTCACGAGTTCGTCAATAAAATGGTCTTTGGTCAATCCGTCCGCCTCTGCTTCAAAAGTCAACAGCACACGGTGACGTAATACATCGTGAATAATATTCTGTACATCTTGAGGCGTAGCAAAATCGGAACCACGCATCCACGCATGGACTTTCGCACAGCGTTCTAGGGCGATTGTGCCGCGTGGGCTAGCTCCAAACGCCACCATTTCCGCAAGGTCTTTGCCATAGGTGGAGGGAGTGCGTGTCGCAAAAATTAGTTGCAGGATGTAGTCTTCCAACGCTTTGGATACATGCGTATTCAAGGCCATCTGACGACATTCAAATATGGTATCCTGTGAAATTTGGTTATTGGGTCTGACAACCTCTCCAGCCGCTTCTCCCCGGGCTATTCGCAGAATTTGACGTTCTGATTCCTGATCCGGGTAACCAATATTAACATGCATGAGGAAGCGATCAAGCTGGGCCTCTGGCAACGGGTACGTACCTTCCTGTTCAATTGGGTTTTGTGTAGCCAGCACCATGAATAATTCAGGCAGACAATAAGTCGTACCACCGACAGTAATCTGTCGTTCAGCCATTGCTTCCAGTAGTGCTGACTGCACCTTTGCCGGTGCACGGTTAATCTCATCAGCCAGAATAAGATTGTGAAAAAGCGGACCTTTATGAAACTCAAATGTGCCGTGTTCCGGGCGGTAAATATCTGTCCCCGTCAGGTCTGCCGGTAGTAGGTCAGGGGTGAATTGGATGCGGTGATCGTCACAATCCACGGCTTGCGAAAGTGTTTTGACTGCTTTGGTTTTAGCGAGCCCTGGCACCCCCTCAAGCAGCAGGTGACCATCGGCGACAAGGCCTATGATCAGCCTTTCGACAAATCTTTCCTGGCCGACAATACAATTATTCATGTAGTTTCGGAGGTCAGCAATTGCCGAACGATGATTGTCCAGTTGAGGGATGTTGTGATCTTGAATTGCAGTGTCCATTTTTGCCTCTCGAGTTTGATTTGATACTAGAGAGATTAGGTAATTTAACTTTCAGTAACCTGACGTGAATTATACAAATCTGACAAGATTTAAAGATAGGGATAGAAGAGAAGGCCCCCGAAAGGGCCTTCTGGAATTTTCTGGCAGGCCTATATAGTCAATTTTTCTCTCCCTGATATGGGACATCGTCGATGCCATAGGATTCGATAACAATACCGTCAACAATGGCCTTCATGGCAAGGTTTGCTTCGTAGTATTTTTTCTTACTGATAAGGTTAATGGCACTTTGCAGATGAGTTACGCTGGCATTGACCGGGATGAGGGCGGCAGAAACGACCACGTCAATATTAGTTAGTTTCAGAACCTCAACGGCTTTCTTTTGTTCACCCTTTGCAAGATGGCCGTTAGCTTGCTTGATTTTACTCTCCTTTTCAGGCGTCATGACAAAGTCATCAGCAAGTGCGATCGAAACATCAAACGGAATATAACTGTCACCGTTGGATGACTTTTTTGTTGGCACCATAGTTTTCTGGGCTCCCGCCTGTGCTGCCGTCATGTCTTTCATTGCAGCAACGGCAAATTTTCTGGCCTGATCGACATCGCCGTTGAAGATGGCAAGGCGGGAGGCGCGGATTTCGCGGAGCGATCTGAAGGCCTCATCATCCGTCTTAATAATAGAATTATTTTTTGCACTGTTTGACATTTTGGCAACGGCATCGCTTGATTGCGCTGCGGGTGCAGCATTTGCAGATATGCTTGTCAGGAGTGGGCTGGTGGCCATCAGTCCTGCAACGGCAAAGGCCACAATTTTGCTGGAGTTTTTCATAATATTTCCTTTTTTGAGTTGAGCACCCCTTATTGGGCTGTGGCAAATGTGCGCGTGTCACATTACAAGGGTTTTGCGTGAACTTTAATTTTTTGACAACCAGCAAAGCCGGTGAGAAGTCTCAAGAAAGATGTGAAGGCGGGAAAGTGATGCTGACCCGAAGTCCGGGCCTGTTGTCTGAAAGTGTTACTTCAGCGTTATGGCGCAGGGCAATGGCTTTTACCAGAGAGAGACCCAGCCCGGCCCCTCTCTCAGTTCGGCTTGTATCTATCCTGTGGAATGGTTCCATGACCTTGTCCAATTCCCCAGCAGGAATGCCCGGGCCATTATCGGCAACAATGATCAGAACACCACCATTTTCTGTTGTTGAAACGCTAACATTTACGTCAACTTCCACAGGGCAATAACGGTTCGCATTTTCAAGAAGATTGGCCAGCAATTGTTTAATCATTTTACTATCACAAACCAGCTTTGCAGAGGTGCTGGATTGTGGATTAAGTATTAACCTCTGTCCAGAAACTTCGAAAACAGGCTGGTAAGTTTCTACGACATCACTGACAAGGTCTTTTGCCAATATGGGGCTGAAACCTGTCCTGTCATTGGAAGACTGGATACGTGCGATACGCAACATGGTGTCAAATATGCCTGTTATATTGACCAGTTCCGTCTCTGCCTCTCTTATCAATTCAATAGTTTTCTGTTTTTTCAACCCATCATTTGTTGCTTCTTCAAGTAACATACTCACCCGGCTTAGCGGTGTTCGCAAATCATGGGCAATGGCTTTTGACGTGTTGCGGGTACTTTCCATGAGAATAGAGAGCCGATCCAGATGTTCATTGATACGGATAGAAATCCGGTTGATTTGATTGTGGTTTTTATTCACGGGAATTCGCACATGTGTTTCACCGGATGCAACCCTGTCAAGAGTATCTACCAGAGCTTCCAGTTTTCGGGAAACGCGCCAGCTTAACCAGTAGCCAATAAGAAGTGTGGTGGCAATTACGATCAAACCCGTTACGACTAGCCCATATAAGAGTGCATCTATTACGGCTGTAATCGCTTGCAAGCTTCTGCCAACAACAATTGTCGTCTTGTCTATTTTTGCCGTATGAATATAGAAGCTCCCGCTTTTACCACCAGGTTGTAGCTCCAGGGTCATTTTTGCAAAACCCAGAATATCCGGTGCAACGCTTAAACTTCCAACAAGTTTTTCATTGTTCTCGCCAAATAAACCTAGCTTATGCTGTACGGGAGGGGAGGATTTATCCAATATTTTCATGGTTTTTATAAGACCAGTCCGCCCTTCGCGCTCAAAAATCTGACGGAAGAGAACGACCTCTTCTATCATTTGGGCTTCGAGCTCGGCATATTGGTAGGAACGAACTATTTGATAGAGAGCAGAACCGGCCAATATTAAAATCAGGAAGAAGATTGCCAGAGCGAACAGCGTTGCCCTGAAAGCGGCACCGGAAAGGACGTTAGCGGGGCGCATGGATCGAATAACCGATGTTGCGGATTGTATGGAGCAGGGACGTATCAAACGGTTTGTCTATTTTTGATCGTAATCGGCTGATATGGGTTTCAATCACTGTTGTCTGTGGATCAAAATTAAAATCCCAGACCTGTTCCAGAAGCATTGTTCTTGTCATGACACGGCCGGCGTTCCGCATTAGCACTTCCAGCAGGGCATATTCCTTTGCCTTGAGTTCAATACTTGTCTTGCCACGTTTGGCCACCCGCGTCATTAAATCAAGTTCAAGGTCAGCAACCTGCAATTTTGATACAGTCTCGGTCTCGTGCGGCCGCCGCGCCAATGCAGTAATGCGCGCTAGAAGTTCTGAGAAATGGAACGGTTTTGTCAGATAATCATCACCGCCTGCGGTCAGACCTTCAACACGGTCATCAACATCCGCCATTGCTGTCAGGAAAAGGACGGGTAGCTTACTATTCGTTGCGCGCAATGACTTTACAACGGCCAAACCGTCCATGCCGGGCATCATCCGGTCGAGTATTACCAAGTCATATGTATTGTACAGGCAGGCGCTTAGAGCGTCGCGCCCGTCATCAACACAATCGACGGTATGAGAGTTCTGGATAAGGCCCTTACGGATGAAGTCCGAGGTTTTCCTGTCATCTTCTGCTAAAAGTATTTTCATGGTGACGCGTCCTGTCGTCTCATATAGAAATTCTAGGGTTATGACCTTAATAGTCCACTGACCCTAGGTCAATATGATGATTAATGCTACAGAAATAATTGGGGTATTTCCATAATGGTGGCCATCTACAACGACATTTCCTGCGGAACCTACTTATGCTGTCTAACATTTGGCATATGCTTTTTGTTCAGTGAAATTTTCTGTTTCTTTGAAACAAGCTCAGATATGACCTTGTTCCACTTTCAATGGACAAACTCTGGGGTAGGTCTATACTCAACAAATAAAATATCAGCGGTGTGCGCATGATCAAAGAAGAAAATGTGCATAATATAAAACCACAGAGTGAAGATTGACAAAGCCACAGAATGGCCTGATCAATGTTGGGCCTGACACTGGAAGTAAGGAGATAGTTGTGAGTGCGGTTCATATACCTCAAGATTTTGCAATTTCGATGCGTAAACCTCTCGGAATAATAGGGTTTTTGCTAGCAATATTAGGGATAATAGGTATTGTTTTTCCTAATTTCCTGTCAATAGCAATAGAAGTTTATCTCGGTTGGATGATGATTGTTGGCGGTTTATTATGGCTATATTATGCATTCAAGCTTCATGTTCATTCTATTGGCGGATGGATAAAACCAATCATTTTGTTAGTTGCCGGCGGGCTTTGGCTTGCCAATCCGACGGTTGGGATAGCAGCTTTAACGCTCCTAATATCTTTCTATTTATTTGCGGATGCATTTGGTGGGTTCTCAATGGCTTTTGAGCGAAGGTCACAAACAGGGTGGGGTTGGATGATATTCAATGGATTAGTCTCGCTGGTTCTCGCTCTTATGATTTTAATTGGTTGGCCTGCGACATCGGCATTCTATTTAGGCATATTTGTTGGGGTTAGCCTGTTGTTTGATGGCCTATCCATGATAATGCTTAGTTTGAGCTTGAAGAAAGTTTGATAGCTTTATCAATATAATACGGCAGATGATATATGATGCGTAATGCTGATAAGCTTAATCCTGATAATAATATATTGGCGCAAGACCGTACAATCTTGGCAAATGAGCGTACATTCCAGGCTTGGATACGTACGGGGTTATCGGCATTTGCAACGGGGTTGGGAGTCGCAAATTTTTTAAAAGATTCCATGCCACTTTGGATGCTGTTAAGTATAGCTACTATATTGATTTTATTGAGTATAATAGCATTCTTGCAAGCAACATGGCGTTATAATCATCTTCATATGAGAATGAAGGGGCTGGATGTTGATGCGACGCCCGCCTGGATGGTTAGAGCGATAAGTTTTTCACTGGTAGCATGTTCTGTATTGGCCTTAATCGGTATGCTTGTTGAGGCTCTTTCTTAATCTTGAGAAGGGGCTAAGTAATATTAAAAAGAAGGATCAAAAGGAGATCGCATGCACGAATATACACTCTATACAAAATCGATAATTGGTATGTTGGCAATTTTGAACCCTCTGGGTGTTGTGCCGATATTTTTATCTATGCGTGGGAACCGGACGCCAAAAGAATGTGTTTCTATTGCGCGAATTACGTCTATTTCTGTCTCTATAATTTTGGTATTATCTATTTGGTTTGGCACGTCAATTCTGCACTTTTTTGGGATTGGAATTCCAGCTTTTCGTACAGGCGGCGGACTTCTTATTTTACTGATGGCCATGTCTATGCTTAACGCTAAACCCAGCCATGCAAGACAAGCGCCCGGTGAAGCAGATGAAGCAAACACGAAAGATAGTATAGCAGTAGTGCCACTTGCTATTCCTCTGCTTGCGGGACCTGGTGCAATAAGTTTGGCTATTTCTGATGCACACCAAGCGACCAATATGACGGACAAAATTATATTGAGCGCAGGCATTCTTTTGATAGCATGTGTGGTATGGCTTGCATTAAGGGCGGCGGCGCCAATTGGAAAGTTACTGGGCACAATAGGTTTAAATGTTGCAACGCGTATAATGGGTTTATTGCTTGCTGCGATCGGAATCCAAATGCTTGCTTCGGGGTTGCTTAAACTTTTCCCGGGGCTTGCTTAAAGGCAGAAAAATGGATTATTCAGGCAAAACAGAAGGTAAAAAATTGGGTTGTCCTTTGGCTGAGTTTTTCTATAAAAATTACCAAAGGGAATCTAAAAAATTACACTCTAGAACCCCATAAGTGTGAGCGTTAAGTTGAAACAATCTCAGATTTCATTGCGTGTGGCGAGTTACAATATTCGCAAGGCGGTTGGTCTTGACTGGAAGAGGGACGCCCAGCGGATCATCAAAGTCCTTGGCGAACTTGACGCAGATATAATTGCCTTGCAAGAAGCTGATAAAAGGCTGGGTGATAGGCCCGGCACATTACCTGCCAATATTCTGGAAAGTGAGCTTGGGTATAAATTTGCCCGCATAGAAGGTTGTGGCCCAAGTCATGGGTGGCACGGAAATGCTATTCTTTACCGTGATCCTTTTCTGTTAATAGAGTCTGAGAAAATTAACATCCCTACACTTGAGCCGCGCGGTGCAGTTGGCGCTTTGTTTAATAATGGGTCAGGCTTGAAGTTTAAATTCATTGGAGTACATTTATCACTGATTGGAAATATACGTGCTAAACAAATCAAATATCTATCAGATAAAATAGAAAATGAAGATGAGCTTGTCCCTACAATTATTGCAGGAGATTTCAACGAATGGCGTGAGATGGGTAAAGCTTGCCGCGCCGCCGGGGCGGGGTTTCACATTATCACGCCGGGCGCTAGTTTCCATAGTAAAAAGCCAATAGTTCCACTGGATCGTTTTATTCTTTGGGGTGATGTAAATTTGCAAAATATGGGTGTTCACAAATCGCCGCTTTCAAAACGTGCTTCAGATCACTTACCTATTTATATGAATATAACTATCAGATAACGGTAATGTAACCTAAGGAAAGAAACATGTCAGAAATACAAAAGATTGAAATCAAGAGATACCATAAAAGAATAGTCAAAGACGTAAATCATCTAATTGAACGGTACAGAGAGATTATGGCTTGGGACGTTCCGGACAATGATCCTCAAGAGGCTGATAAATTGATCTTTGAGGCGGTGAAGGTCGCCATAAAAGAATGCGAAGGTAATCGATAACTTATTTTACCTGTACGCTCTTGGTTTTCCGCATTACAATATTATTACTACCGTGAAGAGAGACTTGTGCAAAAGGGGCAATAATTATTGTTGTGGCTTCATTCTTTTATTGTTTTGGTAACCGTTTTACGAATTCTTTCGCGTGAAAATCTTTCACCTGTAACGCGGCTCGCCTGGTTTATGGTGATTTTGGTCATTCCTATGTTTGGTGCAATCATCTATTTTCTTTTTGGGGATGTGAATCTTGGGCGCAGTATTAACAAGCGGCATAAGACTGTTTTAGAGCAGATCAGGTCTTTGCATTCCTCGCCTGGTGGAGACATCACGAATCTTGAAGGTGTTATTGATAGTGCATATAAGCCAGCTTTTCGATATGCAACATCAATAAACGGATTCGGCACGACCATAGGCAATAAGGCAGAGCTTATGGCTGACGCGGATGTTGCTCGAGCCCGTATATTGGAAGATATCAAGCATGCAAAATCCCATGTGCATGTGCTTTATTATATTTGGCTGAATGATAAAACCGGCACCAATATGGCAAATGCCCTAATACATGCCGCACGCAAAGGTGTTACATGTAGGGCTATGGTGGATGGGCTTGGTTCGCGCGCGTTCATCAAGTCAAAACTTTGGAAAGAAATGAAAGACGCGGGTGTTCATTGTTCTATTGCTTTGCCGTTTCATCGCATTTTTAAAATAATATTATTTAGTCGCCTTGATCTTCGTAACCACAGGAAAATCACTGTTATTGATGGGCGGATTACCTATTGTGGTTCACAAAATTGCGCAGATCCTGAATTTGCAGTTAAAGCAAAATACGCGCCTTGGGTAGATATTATGCTGCGCTTTGAAGGCCCGGTTGTTGCGCAGAACCAACTTCTTTTTGCCAGCGATTGGATGCTCGAGGTTGAAGGCACCCTAAATGATTTTGATTTTAATGCAAAGCCTATTAAAGGCGGATTCCCGGCGCAAGTTTGGGGTGACGGCCCCACGGAACGTAAGGAGGCCACCCCTGAAATGTTTGCGACCTTGATCACTCTGGCGCAGGACAGTTTGACCATCTCTACGCCATATTTTATTCCCGATGAAAAAGTATTGGGGGCTTTATGTGCTTGCGCACTTCGCGGTGTGAAAACAAACATGATATTTCCGGCCCGTAATGATTCATGGATTGTTAGTGCGGCTTCACGCAGTTATTACCGCAGGCTGTTACAATCAGGCGTAATAATTCATGATTT
Source organism: Alphaproteobacteria bacterium (assembly GCA_013152755.1). Lineage (GTDB taxonomy): Bacteria > Pseudomonadota > Alphaproteobacteria > Sphingomonadales > Emcibacteraceae > Paremcibacter. Next base: position 22,479 of record JAADFR010000097.1, on the reverse strand, counting down.
TGAAGGTGGTCTTTTGCATGCAAAAACATTAACGGTAGATGATAAAATTTCGCTTATCGGTTCATCTAATATGGACATACGGAGTTTTGATCTGAATTATGAAAACAATATTTTGCTCAGCGATGAAGCGACGACAAAAGCGATTTACGCACGGCAAATGGATTATATAAAGAACTCTCGTCCTGCCATGCTTTCAGATATTAACACATGGAAATTGCCAAGACGCATATGGAATAATATTATCGCAACCTTAGGTCCGGTGTTATAAGCTATCCACAGCTTATATAGCAGCTTAGAGTATAGTCTGAGTTTAACTCCTGCCCTCGATACCAATTCCAACTTATTAAAATTGATGATTTGAGGGTTTTTTACTCGTAAGAATAATAATCTCAATCCAGAGAGGTGGTCTGGTAACCCCCTGATAATTACGGACATCTATATTATTTAAAACAGCTTTACTCTCTTTATGCTCTGACCGGGCAACTTAAAAAGGAAGAACAAATCTTACTCAAATTTTTAGAATTTGATAAACGGGTATTTGGGTGCTCCGATAAAGATAATATTCTAATAATTCTTAATTTAGCCAACAATTATTGACAACATAAATAGGGCGCAGAAAATACAGCGCCCTATTTATGAAGTGGATATTAGTCCTGAAATTTTTCTTTAGAAACTAAAGGATAATGTTGCCCCGAATTCGCGCGTTGGACCAAACCAGACAACGGCAACCCCAAAAGAGGACACGGAATCCTGACCATATACACGGTAAACTTCATCCGTCAGGTTCTTGCCATAAAAAGTCAGTTTCCATTTTTCATCGTCGGGGCCAACCGTAAGACGCGCATTTAGCAGGCCATAGCCATCTTCTGCCACAGTAGCTGTCTGATTGCTTGCCTGATGGTCATAACGACTACGATAGGAATAATCGACGCCAACCATGCCCATCATATTATCACCAACTTCAAAATCATAATTTCCGCCAAGGCTTAATGTCCATTCGGAAGCTCCTGGCAGATTTCCGCCTGTGCTGGTATCAAAATCAAAGCCCTTCAATGGACTGACATTACCATTATCCGCATATCCTACTGATCCATAAAGGAATATATCCTTGGTGGGTTTTGCTTGTAATTCAGCCTCAATTCCATATATTTTCGCTTTGCCGGCATTGGCGGTTAAAACAATGAACTGTCCCTGATCATTCAGTGTCGTTGCGGTTAACTGAATATCCTTATAATCGGTATAGAAACCAGCCACATTCAGGCGGACTGTCTTTTCCATCATATCCGCTTTGAATCCAACTTCATAAGCCGTTGTTGTTTCTTCATCAAATGGTGTCAAATCAGTCGGTGAGAAGGGGCGACCATTAAATCCACCGGACCGGAAACCACGCGATACGGATGCATAAACAAGCAAGTCATCAGATGCCTGATAATCAAGCCCAATTTTGGGGGAAAAGGCGGTAAACTTCTTGTTTTTCGCGTCATTAACAAGTTGAAAGGGACCAAAGAAGGTATCTACATCAACGCCTTTTGTTTCACTGGTCCAACGTACACCACCGGTAACATCGAACTTGTCGGAAATATGATATGTTCCTTGAGCATAGGCCGCGTAGGATTTTGTATCACTCTTGGTAAAGATGGTAATGGGGACACCCGTCAAAACAATATCGGAATCAAACTGACCATTTTCCTTAAAATAATAGAGGCCTACTACCCAGTCCAGTTTATCATCCAGGCTTGTTCCGGTAAATTGGATTTCCTGACTGAATTGGTTCTGGGTACTTGTGATAAACTGATTCAAAATATTATCTGACCCGCCATCAAAATCTTGCCCGGACTGACCAGATTGCTTGCGATATGCGGTGATCAGCTTCAAATCCACATCCCCCAGACCTATATCTGTTGTTAGCGCATATCCCGTAACATCAAGATCATCCTGTATTGGAGCATCAAGCCGTACCAGATTTGGATCATCCTTGGGTAACAGGGAAATATCCCCGGGTATTGTTGAGAAAACACGACCGTGAGGCATAACAGTTCCCCGCCGACGTGTATGATCAATAGATAATAAGAAAGATATATTTTCCTTTGGGGTAAATAATAATTGGGCCCGTCCGGCTATATCATTTTCGACTGCTAAATTTCCGCCGCCACCAACGGGGTCTGAATCAAATCCATATCCATCACTGTTCTTTGACAGAAAGGCTACCCTGCCGGATAAGACATCGTCTATAATCGGGAAATCGACGGAAAGTCTTCCATTAAAACGATTGTTATTACCCAAAGTTAATTGGGCATTGCCATTAAATTCACCGGATGGCTTTTTAGTGATAACATTAACAGCCCCGCCAATTGTATTGCGGCCAAAGAGGGTTCCTTGCGGGCCTCTAAGAACCTCAACCCGCTCAATATCCGCTAGGTCAAGAGCAGCGCCCGTTACTCTGGCAAGATAAACCCCATCAAGATATAGCCCTACACCGGGCTCGGTGGTGGTAATAAAATCGCTCTGGCCTATTCCGCGAATAGTTAACGATGACGCACCCACAGTTCCCGATGCGGCAGCGGAATATTGCATATTGGGGACAATATTTGTTATATCATTGATATTTACCGCCCCTCTGTCCTCCAACGCCTGTGCGTTAAAGGCTGATATGGCAATCGGGGTTGATTGCAGACTTTCCGAACGCTTGCGGGCAGTAACAATGATTTCCTCCAGACTGAACACGCTCTCTGCTTGTTCATCCTGTGCCATTGCTGCTGGGGAAAATACGATCATTGCGCCGTAACAGGTTGTTAGAGCCAATGTATTTTTCAATGTTTTTTTAGACAATTTACTTCTCCCTACATGATAGTAATATCCATAAAATATGGGTACTATTCATTGATTTAATTCAGTAATATTTTGTGTTTCATCTTGCCCTATTGCAAATAGTAAAGATGGTAGATTGAGACAAAAAGAAGTAGGCACAGAATTTATCGAAGCTGATAAAACACTACTATTTTTAGTAGTTTCCTGTCGCCCGTGAGAACGGCAGAGTTTTCTTGAATTTGTAACTCTGTTGATTGAATATTCATGATTGATCCCCTTAATAGCCAACGATTACCTTATCTCGCGGTGGGGCATAGGTCTTTTTGCTGTGCCTTAATCCTGTTTTGACCAGGGTCACAGCGGCCATTACAGTCAGGGGGATTGGGTCTATTACAGGAATATCCCGTCCATTGGACATAAGCAGTTCTGTTATTTTCTCTACACAACCCAAAAAGCCCGTACAGCCTAAGATAATAACATCCGCGTCATCTTCTTTTATGGCGGCGAGTGAGGCCTGGGCCAACATTCTCTGAGCTTTTTCAAAATTCTTTTCAATTTCCAGAACGGGCAGGTTAATAACCCGAATAGAAGCCATTTTTTCGGTTATGCCGTAAACTTTTGCTAAATTATGGATCATTGGCACAACGCCGTCCAATACGGTCACCACCGTAAATTTTTGCCCCAACATGGCAGCGACATGCATACTCGTTTCCGCAGGGCCAAGCACCGGGATGGAGACCACTTCACGAACAGCCTTCACCCCCGGGTCCCCCATGCAATCTATCACAATGGCATCAGCCCCCGCCTTTTCTGCTTCTATGGCTTTTTTAATTGTATCTGGTACGGCAAGGGCCTCGTCATATTCACATTCTATGGAAGACGGGCCTTTGTCCAGCAACGAATGGCGAAATTCGACCTCATCACTGGCATATTCAGCGACATCGTCCAATGTACGGATACCCTTTGTAATGATTGGCGTTATGATGTGGATTACAATTGACATGAGATTAAATTCCTTCCAATAAGTTGATAAGGAACAGTGGCATGACCTTTGTTCAGATACAAAACTTTCAGAAAGTAGGAACGGGAAATATTGAGTAGTCATCAGTCTGGCTTATAAAAACATTACGACTACTCAAATGGATAGTACCCAACATTTTGGTTGATTGTTATCAGATAACGTCAGAAATGACATTGAGCTCTTTTGCCCGATTGACGGCCTGCATTCTGTTTGAGGCCTTTGTCTTTGTATAGATGTTTTTCAGATGGTAGCGCACGGCGTGCGGGGTGACCCCTAAATTCAAGGCGATCATTTTATCCTGAAGGCCTTGATTAAGCCCTTGCAGGATTTCTATTTCTTTTAGGCTGAACATTATTCTGGACGCATCCGTTTTTTGAGAAGCCTTAAAATGGGCGGTAATATTATCGATCTGAGACGTCAGTTCATTATCCACATCATCTATTTTTTTATAGCTGTTGATAAGATGTTTGATGGGTTCCCCGCCACGAATGAATGGCCTGATATAATCATTTTGAACCGAATATTTCAAAGCTTTCTCTATATAAGAATAAGCCAAAGTTCTATCATTCTCTTTTTCTTCCAACCTTGCAGCAAAAACCAGACAGCGGATGTGAGAGCGAACAAGATTCTTTTCCTTGGACAGAGTTAAAAACGCGGCAAGCATATTGCGGGCGTCATCATATAGAGATAATTCCATTTTGATCGATAGGAAGCAGAAGGAATATACCTCCACTTCCCGCCAGGAATTATGCTCAAAATTCAAAATTTCCTCTATGGTCTTTGGAATTTCAGATTTGGTATAAAGCAATTGCGCCTTATCCGTCTGTCCTGCCAGAACCAGGGCATTAATCTGCAAGGCCACAAGGAAATTAATCAGTTTGGGCAGGCCTTTTTCTTCGGCGCGTTCGATCGCATCCTTCAGAAATTCTTCCATGTCTTTGATACCCTGTGCCGCAATCAATTCAACCGCGACACTATAGGCTATTGCGTAAACATCGAACCATGCCTCACTTTCATAGAGACGTTTGGTAATACCCTCAAACTTACCCGCCAAGTCTTTTAAATCATTTTTCTCAAGTTTCAATTCCGCCGTCAATATTTCCCCTATCAAGCGGGGTTCTTTATCGGTTGGAAAGAAACGGTGCGCATTTCTTGAAGCCCTTGCAATATAATCCGCAGCGTCCGAGGCCTTTCCCTGGGCCATGGCAATGGCGCCGAAATGGAAACCAATGAATATTTTGCCATATTCGGACCCTATTTTTTCAAAGTAATTTTCTGCTTCCTGCCCGTGAAACCAGGCCTCGGAAAATTCTGCTCTCTGGTATTTGGCAAGACAGAGCATATTGTTATAAAACCCGATCACACTGGATTCCACATCCTGTATATTGTTGATTTCATTGGATACCAAAGAAATCAATTCATGGCCCAAGGGCAGGCCGGCATAGGCCGCAAGCATGGAGCGGATGACCGTATGATCCATATATAAGGCATTATTATCTCCGCCTATTCTATCCTCTTGAAAGCCGGAGGTTTCTTCCTCTATTTGACGGTACAGGGCCTGAGCATCCTTGATTCGGCCCGTTTTGATCAAGACAATACACCGTAACAATCCGAGCCGGGGAAAGAGCTTGATAATGTCATCATCGATCATCTGGTTTGCCGGTATGAGCCGCGTCATCCCCTCTCTGACCCACAATTTTATACCACCTGCCTGTTCAAGGATTTCACCTGTGAGGATTTTATCCCCGGCCAGGGTTGCATGACGTAATGCGGTAAGCAGCCTGTTTCTAAGGGCTAAAATTTTTGCGGCTTTGCGATGGAGATTGAAAAATCTTTCCGGCTTTTTCGCCTTATATAAATCAATCAAAAAATCCCTGAATAAAGCATGCAACCTATAGGTATCATCTCTCCCTTCCAGAGGAACGATTATACCTTCCAAATGGAGTATTTCATTTAAAATATAGCTGGCGTTGGTTGTTTCTCTTACCGCATCAATCAAGGGAGCTTCTAGCCATTCCAGAATAGATATATCCAGCAGAAAAGTCTTTTCTCCCTCACTTAAACGCAGAAATAATTGCTCATTGAAATATTCAGAAACCAACCCCCGCCCGCCAGAGAAATGGCGGATTTTGTCTATATAAGCCCAATTATTATCAATTTCCCTTTTCATCAAACGTAACGCCACAGGCCAGCCTTCCGAGCGTTCCTGAATGGTTTCCATTTCCTGTTTTGACAATCGCCCCTCAAAGAAATCATCTATTTCATCATAAGAAAAGCGCAAATCCAGAGCCGTAATTCTTATGGCCGACCCATCCAGTAGAAAATTACTTAAGGCTATGCCGGGGTTTTGCCTATAGGCTAGGGCAATATGAAGATTCTCCGGCGCATGACGGATTATCATATTCAGTATTTTCAGGGCCTCCGGATCATTCAATCGGTCAACATCGTCCAGCATAAGAAAAATTTTCTGGTCAATATTTTGCAACAGATTTATGAGGATATTTACCTGATGCAGGGGATTCAGGGGCGGGGAACTGCCGATTGTCAGGAAATTGGATTGCGTCATATCCAAACCGGCTGTCTGAAAGGCATAGGCAAAATAGGTAATGAGTGTGCTTGCGGTATCTTCAGAATCAAGGGTCACCCACGCCACAGAATGGCCCATATCCAAAAGCTTCATGCGCCATAGGGCCAGCAATGTGGTTTTGCCGAACCCGCCGGTTGCTTCCATAATAGTGATGGCGTTTTCCTGATTACGGCGCAAAATATCAAGGACGTGTTTGCGTTCTGCGAGCGTGATGTGGCTTTTGGGCGGCATAACCTTGGCCGCTACCAGCCAAGAACTTAAACCCTGCTCCCCTGTGTCATCATTTTCGTTCATATAACCAGTATAACGCGGCGTTATCACCAGTCAATTTCCTTGGCGGAACGGTTACATGGAAATATTTTCAATAGGGACATAATCCTCCTCAAAACCAAAAGCACGCGGCCCGAATATTTTTATTGCCTCAGGGGTACGCATAACCGGGGGGACACTCGCCCCGATTATTTTTACACGCTGTCCATACCGAAGTGCCTCTACGGGGATGGGTTCGGCCGTTTCCCGGTCAACCACACATACTAAATCCGGAACCATGGCCAAAAGCTTGTCCTTAACCTTGGCGACCAGATTTTCATTCTGAAATATAATTTCCATACTGTCCCCGTCGCCGGTCAGGGGATCAATCCGGCAATGTCCGACAGAAAAACCTTTGGTCGTTTCCCTTTTAATGTCCACTATTTTGCCATCAAACAATATTTTACAATGTTTATAATATTCGGTTGAGCCCAGATATGCCAGCAAACTGTCCACCGGTTCACCTTGCGCGCGACCACGGCTTATGGCACGTCCAATTTCAAGGGCCAGCGTCAGCGTATGCTTAACGGCATATTTCTTAACGACAGAGCCAGAGATCGGGTAATTTGCCGTCATGACGCTAAGGCCCATCTGAATGGCAACGGAACGAACCAGATCTTCGGCTGTTTTGGCGTCTTTTGCATCGACAACAACTGCGTTCAAATGTTCATCCACGATGGATAAAGGCGCCGGAGGATAACCATATACATTGAATGTCACCATTTGTATTTCGGGAAATGCGCGGCCCATACCATCTGCATTTACCAGTGGAATTCCACTCCTTGCAGAGGCAACAATCGGAATGGTGGAGTTTATGCCGCCGATTTCTATGGGGATCAAAGCATCCGGCCTGCGCCCCAGCCGTTCTGACAGCTTGTCTATGGCCAGATCAATATCATCGCCGCAGGCGGCTTTCTCCACCAAAACCGTTGGCGCACCCAACATGGCAATGGCAAAGACAAGGGCATCATCGGCCAAGTCTTCCGGGTCAATTATTTTTGGGGTGCCAAATTCTTTAATGGCATGTGTGGCCAATAGCCGCCCAATATAAGGATCACCGCCGCCGCCGGTTCCCAGAAAGGCGGCACCACGGGCAAAATCCTCAAGGTCACTTAATTCTATTTTCATTTTCCTGCCCTCGCAATATTATCCAAATTCAAATCCCCTGCGACTTTAATGCGTAACCGGACGGCACCCCCGGGAACATAAGAAAGGGGAATTTCTTCAATATCGATCACTTGAATAGTCTCCGGCTCTGCTCCTGATGCGATTGCCGCCTCTATGGCTTCGGCTTTTGCATCGGCCAGGGCGCTGTCTCTTCCCTGAAGGTCATAGGAAACCACGCGGTCAATATCACCGCCCACCTGTGCTATCGAAGCGCCAATAGCATTGGCCACCCCGCCATGCTCATGGGTAATCACTTCTGACGTTCCGGCAATATCCCGATCAATCAATATTGCCCCGCCGCCGACAAGAATAAGCGGAACCGGATCGGCATTGGTCTTCATCTTGTCAATTCCCTCTGTCACAATCTCATGGATGCGGCTGACTGCATCGGATATGGTTTTTGATGAAAGTCCTTTGACCCGCGCCGGGTCTCCAAAATTTGCGTAACCTGCGGCAACCGCAATATCGCTCGCTGTTAGTGTTTCGCCGCCAAAGATCATGGCTTCTTCTGTTAATTTAAAGCCAACAGATTGCGGACCGACTTTTAAGCCCCCCTCCGGTTTGATAATTGACCCCCCGCCCAGGCCGATGGCCAGAATATCCGGCATGCGAAAATTTGTTCTGACACCGCCAATATCAACGGTAAGGGATGATTCACGGGGAAAACCGTTCATCAACATGCCAATATCGGTGGTCGTTCCCCCAATATCCGCGACCAGCGCATTTTCGATGCCTGATAAATAGGCGGCCCCGCGCATACTGTTCGTTGGCCCTGATGCAAAAGTTAAAACGGGATATTTTTCAACAAATTCCGCCTTCATAAGCGTGCCGTCATTCTGGCTGATATAAAAAGGGGCTGTGATGCCCAGCTCCTCCAGAGCCAGACGAAAAGACGACACTATTTTCAGAGAAAGATCGGCGAGGCTTGCATTCATAATGGCCGCATTTTCCCGCTCTATCAGGCCGATTCTGCCAATACGTGATGACAGGGTTACAATGCTGCCGGGGATTTCATTCAGGATAATCTCTTCTGCCCGTTCCTCCATAGCGTTATTGATCGGGGAAAATAAACCAGATATGGCAATGGCCTTGATGCCTTTTTTCTTTAATTTTCGCGCGGCTTCAAGAATTGCTTTTTCATCAAGCTCACTGTTAATGCGACCATCATATTGATACCCGCCCCGGACCATATGCATGTTATTGCCGATAACAGCCTGAATATCCTCGGGCCAGTCTGTGAGCGGCGGGATACCCCGTGATGCGGGCAAGCTAAGCCGGATGATGCCGACTTCTACCAAATTACGCCGCTCAACAAATGCGTTGGTAAATTGCGTCGTACCAATCATGACACATTGTATTTTCTCCGAGGGAGTTGCCGATTGAACAAGAACAGAGGTAATGGCATTAACAATACCATCACTTACATTTGCCGTTGTCGGGGTTTTCTGGGTTGCAATAACCGCGCGGCCATCCATTAACACCGCATCAGTATTTGTGCCGCCCACATCAACGCCAATTCTCATTACCTGCTCTCCCAAACTTAATTTGATTTGGCCGCATTATGACGATAATAACGTGTCACAAGCAAAAGTAATAATTGGTAGGAATGCTAAATCATTAGGAGGGCGCGACAAGAAATCATACCCTGCACAGGCTACTAATAATAGTAGTTAGGCTGATTCTATAGTATTGCAGCTGTAGTTGTGCGCTCTCGCAAATAATAATTAAGCCATTAATAATAAACAATTATTAATGGCTTTTCTGTTGCTAGAACCAGTACCGCACAAACCATTTAGGTAACCATGAGCTTTGATGAATGGGTAGAAGAATTTAGACCCGCCCAATATTGGTTCAAATGATTCACATTAAATCGTCTTTCCAATAGATCAGCCTCCCTCATTCACCGACCAACGTGTCGGCGGCTGAATTTCCTTCATTTTTGATCTTAGGGTAATACCTCCAAAGTCCATCTCTGAATCAATGAGGATTCAGCGTTATTTGATTTCTATTGTTTTATATTAAAACAATGACGGTAAATCAAAAAACGCTGAACCTGTATTGTGAAAGTTATGATGTTACGGATTGGGCTAATTTCCGTTTACGGGCATAACCAATACCCATCAGGCCTAAAGTCAGGAGCAACATCATATCAGGTTCGGGAACATTGGTGCTACCGCCGTTTGTGGTGCCGCCGCCGCTGGTTGTTTGAACCTGTGGCTGTGTCCAGTTGATACGCCCATTAACATCACCCAACGCGGTCCAGCTTGGCCCGCCGTTGCTGAGGATTTGCAGGAAACGCCCGGTTTGCGGTGTGCTGAGGACAGCATCTATAATCGTGCCGTGTGTGGTAGACCCCACATGGCTGAATATTGGGGTCAAGGCACCATAACCGGCGCCGATAAATGTATCAGAAAGAAAAACCTGATATTGGGTCACACCATTTGGTGATTGTGCCGTTTGTATTTTAATTTCGGTGATGGTTTGAATATCACCCATATCCGCCTGTATCCAGGCCCAGCCATAATTGCCTGCATTCCAGTATCCCGTGCCGTTAAAGGCGTTTTCTGCTAGATAGACGCTACTTCCCGGCAGGTAGGTAGAAGAAGCGGTATAGCTGGCCGATGGTAAATCCGCCGCCAGTGGATTAATGATCGGTCCGGCCATCGCGGCAGAGGACAGACCCAGGCTGACCAGTAACGATAAAGATAATTTTTTAAAAAACATACTAAACTCCTGTATTCATTTGTGCGTAAAGGGCTTGAAAGTTACCCTCGGTTGGTCTTACGGAAAACATAACCCTACTAAGCAAGCGCCGTGCCAGTTATGCAAAATAGCGGAAACCCACGGTTTTAGGCCAAATTCTGGAGGTCAGCATATGAATGTGTAAAGTTTTTTTCATACCTCATATAAGGTATAATAAAAGGTAAGCCGTTGTTTTTATTAGATAAAAATATTTCCCGGCTAAAAAAACTATCAATAAACCTGTAAAGAATTCTGACAGGGGATCAGGCACAGGTGTTTTCTTATAGCTGTTGCGGGTTTTGGGGCCGTAAATTAAATCTGACCAGATGCGTTTGCGCAGAAATTACGGAATTAGGCGTTACGGCGTACAAAGAGAATATGATGTCAATGTAAGGCTTGTACCCTTTGAATTGCTCGAAATATCAATGGTCATCTTATGTTGGTCGGCAATGGCCTTTACCAGAGCTAGGCCCAGGCCTGTGCCGGCCTGATGTTCATTATTTCCCGTGGTGAAGCGCTCGAATATGCGGTCCTGTAAATGTGGGTCAATGCCGGGACCGTCGTCACTGATAGACAGGATAAATTTGTCACCGTTTTTTTTGAGGGTCAGTTCGACCTTTGTCCGGGCAAATTTCAGGGCATTATCGATCAGGTTGGCGCATAGGCGGGACAGATTTTGTTCCAGACCTGAAATATGGATGTTATCCTCTGTGATAACGGAAAGATTAAGCGCTTTCTCCTCTGCCAGCGGGGCATAGAGTTCGGCAATATTTTCAAGCAATTGGCTGAAATTGGTGTCGGCAAAGGATGACCTGTCTTTTTCAGTGGCCTCGATACGGGAAATATCCAGCAGTTTATCCAGCAGGGTGACACTGTCTTCTATTTGGCGGCGGGCCAGCTCGGCGCTGTCGGCGGTAATATCTTGCTTTTTCTCCCCCTGCTCAATGATGGCATTCAGACGCATCAGCGGGGAGCGAATTTCATGGGCGATATTGTCCGCAGTTTGCTTGTGCAGGGTCAGCAAAGCTGAAATCCGGTCCAGCATCCCATTAAGCCCCCGGCCCAATGTATCAATCTCGTCCCGTCTTTTCCAGAGGGGGACGCGGGCGGAAAGGTCGCCATTCTCCACATCCTGACAGAGCTGATTAAGCCCGTTAATCCGGCGTAGAAAGGCCCAGGCCGCCAGCAGGCCGATACCAAGCCCTGTGCTTAGAAAGAGGCCAAAACCGATTAAAAGATTATTGAACATGCGTTGCTGAAGAATATGATAGGCCCCGGCGTCCCGGCCAACCAGTATTCTATAGCCATCGGACAGCAGGGTTGCTTTGGCGAAAATGCTTTGAGGCTCAGGGGCTGTTGAAATATTGAGCAATTTCAGGCTGGCATCAGGCATGATACCATTGGGCCAACTCTTTAGATTTCCGGCCAGTTTTTTGCCCTCGGGCGAAAGAAACAGATAAATCTGCCGGGGATTGTCAAGGGACGTCAAATCCAAGGCAGATGAGATATGCCGGGCAAGCTCCATATCCCCGCTATCATAATAGCGTGAGACCAGCCCGGCCATATCCGTATCAACAAGATGGTTGATATTATCCCGCGATTGTTCCAGAAACGCATCATAGGACCAATATAATATCCCTGTCCCGACCACCGTAATCACGGCCATATAGACAAGGGTCAGGCGGGCAAAGCTGGTGCTAAAGATGTTCAATCCGACCCCTTTTCTTCCAGTTTGAATCCAATGCCCCGAACGGTGGTCAGTTGGACGCTGTCACCGCCCTGTTGAATTCTTTTGCGCAGCCGCCCGATATTGACATCTATGACATTTGTCCCCGGATCAAAATTCAAGCCCCATACATCCCTCAGCAGCATATCCCGGGTGATAATGTCATTCTCCCGGGCCATGAAATAATGCAGAAGTTCAAATTCTTTTGGGCTGAGGTCAATGAAATTTTCGCCGTGGAACACGGTGCGGGCTTTGGTCCGCAGCTCCAACTGGCCAATTTTTAGCATGTCTTTCTGTTCGCCGTAAGCCGCCCGCCGAAGCAGGGCTTTGATGCGGGCATTAAACTCTGCGGCCTCGAACGGCTTGGGCAGGTAATCATCGGCACCGGAGTCATAGCCGTCAATTTTATCTTCGGTACGGCCCAGCGCGGTCAGTATAATTGCCGGGGTCTGGACATCATTCTGTCTGAGTTTTCTTAAAAACCCCAAACTATCCCCGTCTGGAAGCATCCGGTCCAGAACCAGAAGGTCAAAATCCTCATTCGTGATGGCTTTAGTTGCGGCGGCAAGGTTGCGGGCGGCGGTGACCTGCCAACCGGCGGACTGTAACAGATCAATAATATGATCGGCGATAACGGTATCATCTTCCAGACACAGAGCTTTCATGGGGGCAATAATTTCCATAACAGAGTTAGCACAGCATTTTATTTTGCCAGTATTTACTATTTTTGCAAGAAATTGTACTATTTGTTCGTTATGAAAATTTTTATGCGTATAGGACGGCACCCTGTCAGTATTTTGCTGTTGGTGCTTTTGGTTGTCGGATGCAGTACGGCGCGGCAAAATCCACAAGGCGATTCCCTTGTGATGCGGGCTATTGATTCTGCGGAAGAGGGCCGACGAAATCAGGATGCGGCTAAACTTAGGACGGCGGCAATTTTGCTGAGGGCGTCGGGCGCTTATCCGGCAGAAGGCGGCAGTCAAAATCTGGCCGATGTATGGCAGCAGGAAGCGGATAAAATCTCCGCTCAATCCGGCACGCAAACTGATATTCCCACCCGGGGGCGCATCGTTGGTCCGGCCTATCGGAACGGGTCGCTGGTTTCGGCGGGTAAGACCATATTTCGGGAAACATTTTATGCGACCCGCGCGGCAGAGGTGTCTCTGCGCCTTGGGCAGTCTTCTGCCTTTGACATTAAAATCATGGCCGATGAGGCGGATGGGAAGACTGTTTGTCATCATAAAAATATCAAAAAATTTGTTACCTGTAAATGGTTTCCCGCCTGGACCGGGCCTTACCGAATTGAGATAAAAAATACCGGTGGCCAGGAAGAATATTACTATCTGATCACAAATTAACCAAGATTTCGTCCCTTGATTGGGGGATGGTTCCTTAAATATCTCCCGTTTTTCGTGACAAATACTGTTAGTTTTCCGGGATGGCGATTCTAACAGCCTTTGTCATTAATCATTTTACCGGCCTTTAGATAGTCTGTAACCGAACAGCGTTACGGAGAATGAAATATGATCTATCGCACAGAAAGTCCGGCTTATGACCATCAGCATTATCGCAGTTATTCGGATGGTGCCTATCACGCGTTGCCCTTTGCGCTTTGTATTCTGAACCGGGAATTGAAGATCATTTGGTCCAATGACCTGTTCAGGGATCTTTTGCCCCCCGACGCTATGGCTCTTGGTGGCGGCATGTTGCAGACGCTCAGCTTTGAAAACCGCTATAAACTTCAAAGGTTGGTATCCGGTAAATTCGATGAGGATATGATCAGCGTAAATCTCTCGAACGACACACAAAAGAAAATTAATTTACAGGTTATTGACCGGGGGTTTGATCAGAATATCACCCTTTTGGTATCGGAGGTCGTCACCATGTCATCTCGTTTGGAACACTCAATGGACAGTTTGCGCGAAAGATATGGCTTATCCGCCGCAGAGGCCTTGATTGCCCAGTTGATTGCCGAGGGAACGACCACAGTGAAAATAGCCGAGATCAGGCAGGTTTCCATTGACACGGTACGGTCCCAATTGCGTCAGCTCAGGGAAAAAATGGGGGCCCACAGCAGTCTGGAGATTGCCGCCAAGGTATTTCGCCATTGCCTGTCTGATTTTACAGAAGATGACCTGTGAACACCATGGACCGCTTAACAACCATTATCTTTATTTCCGGCATTTTTTCCGGGCTTATTATGGGTCTATATTTTATGCTCTAACGCTCCAGAAGCTCGAACGGGGCCCAGAGAAGCGGGTGGTAGCCATAATCAAGCGTGCGATCCTTCATGATGTCCAATATGGCCAGACGCAGGGCCTCGGCCTTGTCTTTGGCGGTTCTGGCATAGGCAATGCTGCCTGTGGAAATCCGGCCCGCGATGTCATCCCGTATGGGCCAATGGGACAATAAAACTGCCTTTGCCCCTGCATAGATAAAGGCCCGGCCAAGACCGGTGAAGCCTGCGGCTCCAACGCTGTTCCCTGCCGCTGTGTTACAGGCGGACAGGATCACCCATTCGGCGGGTATGCTCATCAGCGATATTTCGGAGGCGGTTAACAGCCCGTCATCCTGCCCCGTGACCTTGTCCGGCGGGGTTAGGACCAGTGCCGGCTCCGTGAGGGTGCCGAACTGCCCGCTGATCAGCCCATGAGTGGC
Organism: Alphaproteobacteria bacterium; assembly: GCA_013152755.1. Taxonomy (GTDB): domain Bacteria; phylum Pseudomonadota; class Alphaproteobacteria; order Sphingomonadales; family Emcibacteraceae; genus Paremcibacter. The sequence goes on along the minus strand of JAADFR010000097.1, from coordinate 7,461 downwards.
AAAGACCACAAGATGCGCATTATCAAAGTCTATCTGCTTGATGGCGCGTTCAGTGGCGGTCTTTCCGGTGAACAGTTGTGATTTTTCTTTGCCGTAAAAATCATGAAGCTGGTCCAGCTCCGCCTGTGCGCCGGGCAGGGCAGACAAAGACCTGAGGGCATCCCTATTGGCTTGACCATTTCTATAATATCCGTCCGACGTTTCCGAAACGGCGGCGTTATCTTTCAACAGGCTGGGGGCACCGATTCCAATGAACATCTGTTGTTTTTTAGGTGTATCCCGTCCGGATACAGCCCTGAATGTACCAATAGAGGCCAACCGCTGTATGGCCATATCCCGGATGAGCCATTTGGCTTTTTTCAGCTTCTTGGTCATATTACGCCCGGCCGTTTTTTTTGTCACCAGCAAGGAAAAGGGCAGGGACGAAAAGGTGGCATTGGATATGACAAAAAGATGGTTTGTTTTGCCCGTGGCCTTTCTGATTTTGCGGCTGAAAATAATCTGATATAGGTCATATGAACTCTTGAGATCAAAGTCGGGATCTTTTTTGCCTTTGCCCTGTATCAGGAGTGGGTTTTGAGAGAGACTCCGGCGAATGTTGCGGATTTTCGCCCTGACATCCACCTGATGAATTTTGGTCCGGTCAAAGGCAATCCGGTCTTTGGTCAGGGCGATGCTATAAACATAATGTAATGTATTCAGGGTCAGCAAAATAGTTTCATTCCTGGCCAGTTTATTCTGGGCCTCTTTGCGGGATGCAATAGGCAGGTTTTCGCTCTGAGACCAGCGGGGATAGGCCTTCTCTAGGTCGTTTTCCAATGTTTTGATGGTGATGGCATGTTGTTCAAGCTCGGCCAATATGGTTTCTTTGTCCGTCCCGTCGGCAATATTCTTTTGATAGGTGGCCGTGTCTTCCCTCAGTGCGGCACGCTTGTCGGAAAGAGTCTTGTGTTTTTTGGCAAAGGCGGGGTCTTTTTCCGATAAACGCTGCGTTACCGCCCCGGCGGCACCGGCCAGCTCCGTTTCCATAAGATATTGGGCAACGTCAAAACCCACATCCGGCTTATCCATTTCATAGGCGGCGGCCAGCACATATTTAAAGGCCCCACTGTAAAAACGGGAAATTTTACCACCTTTTTCCAGAATCCTTACTTGGGTAACCTCAAATTTCAATCTGTGTAGGCCCGTTGTTACCATGGACCAACCTTCCCTTGTCAGGCCATTGAGAATTTTAGTATAGCCAAGCAGGATTTGAAAATATGTCCGGTGGATATGGTCATCAGGTAGGGTGGACACGACCTGCCAGCCCAGTTCCGCCTGTGCCATGGCTTCACGATAATCTTTGGCCCCGATAAGAGACTGGATCAGTCCCATGCGGGCAAAATAAATATCCCGGTGATTTTTTTCCAGTATTTTTTCAAAGGCTTTAACGACATGCCGCCGTTCTTTCTCTTTCAGGGCAATTTCGTCATGGCCCATTGCTTCATGGGAACGGGCAATACCCATTTGGCTGTTGATGGTGATAAAATTATCCGGCCCAACCGTATTGAGGAAGATAGTGCGGGCATCTTCCATCAGGGCCAGCCCGGCATCCACCTCTCCAAGGTCATTTTTTAGCGTGGCCAGATTATGCAGGGCATAACCAAGGCGCATGTTACTCATGCCAAGATTTGCCTTTTTGATGGCCACAGCCTTGATCAGAATATCTCCCGCTTCCCGCATCCGGCCCTGCCGCTGGAGCTCAATGCCCAGAACCTCAAGGCTGGTGGCAAATTCCGTATGGGTTGGCCCCATTATGCGCCGGGCGGTCTCAACGGCGCGGCGGGCTTTTTCCTCGGCCTCGGGCGCGCGGGCGCTGGACAGCATCCCGGCCTCTGCCAGGGCCGCATTGGCCACCAGAAAGTCATCGGGGTTTGTTTTTATTATGGCGTCATAGGCCTTTCCCATAAAGGCAGCGCCCTCAGCAAAAAGGCCCCGGCTAGCCTTATGGATGCCAAGCTGAAAATAAAGGGTGGGCAGGAGCTTCACGGCTTCCGGATCCGAATTATTTTCCAGTATTTTGCGGGCGGCAAGAAAGTCTTTTTCTGCCGGAGCAAAATCTCCAAGGCCGGTTTCCGCACTGGCCCGGGCGAGCAGGGCATGGGCATAGTGGGGGGAGGTATGGTCTTTGTGGGCGGCAAAAATATTCAGCGCCTCTTCTGTATAGTGCTTGCCTTGTTTGGCGTTTCCCTTGTCCAAATCCAGAAAAGACATGAGGAGGAGAATACGGGCGATTGTCACATCATTTTGGGGCAGTATCTCTCTGGCATTTTGTAAAATACCCTGTATGACAGCATAGCGGTCATCAAATTTGACCCCGTCTGCGTCCATTTCCCGGGCACAGTCAAAGCGCAGCGTAAGGTCACCGGCAGTTAGCGCCTTTGGGCCACAGAGGCGTTTCTCTGTTTCCGTTGAAAAGGCGGGGATAGTTTGGGCGATCAGGATGAGCCACAAGAGGGTAAATATTTTACATGCCTTTGAAATGATCACATCGCCTTCCCAATATATTTTCGGATTTTACCGTTATTGATATCTGTCATGTTAGACAATCCGCCTGATATGACGCAAGGCTTATCTGATGACCCGTCGTTTATACATTTTCTTATAGGCCATGACTTTAAAGCTTTTACCATTGGCATATCGGGTCTGGGTAACGAAACGATAACCGGTGTCAATGGTCTGAATACGGGGGTCCGGCGCGTAATAGCGGCGTCTTCTGTCCACATATTTCAAGGCCTCAAAACGGGCATCAGCTATCTTTTTCTCCCGCATTTTCTGGTAATGGTTCAGGGCATATTTACTGAGGGCATAGCCCTGTTTGGCAGACATGCTGTACCATTGCCGTGCGGCAACTTGCGAGGTTGCGACACCTTCGCCGTTTTCATACATTAGCCCCATGAAGAATTGCCCCCTCGGGTCGCCTTGCCGGGCCGAATTCAGAAAAAGAGCGTGGGCTTTGACATAGGATTTCTTTGTACCCTTGCCGTAATAATAGAGCTGCCCCAACAGATATTGCGCCTCCGCATCGCCCGCCTCGGCGGCTTTCTGGTACCATGTGATGGCCTGTGGGAAAGACTTGCTGACGGCATATCCTTCTTCATAAAAGGTGCCCAGGCTACGGGCGGCCATAATATCCCCTTGATCGGCGGCGCGCGTAAACCAATATAGGGCGGCATGGACGGATTGCGGCAGGCCGAACCCCTTGAAGTAGAGAAACCCCAAAATACTTTCTGCCGCCGGATAGTCTTGCAGGGCGGCTTGCCTGAGCCAATAGACCGCCTGTGCCAGAGATTTCTCTGTACCGATCCCACCAAGATACAGGCCGCCAACCTGACTCTGGGCCTGTGCAAATCCAAGGTTTGCGGCGCGAAGATACCAGTGAAAGGCCAGTTCATCAGATTGCTCAACCCCCAGCCCTTTTTCATACATATAGGCCAGATTGGTTTGCGCCGCCCCGTTCCCCTCTTTGGCCGCCTGCCGAAAAAAATATACGGCCCTGTCATAGGATTTAGGGACGCCTTTCCCCTCAAAAAACAAGGCGCCAACGCCGTTGATGGCGCTGACATACCGGGTGTTTATCAAGGGGAACCACAAATTGAAGGCTTGATCATAATCGCCTTGTTCCAGATATTTTTCACCCAGAAGATAATCTTTGGGGACCGGCTTTCGACCGGGCAGGGGCTGGTTCAACTGGGTGAGCATATTTTTGGCCTGTGGGCTACCCTGCAAAGCGGCTTTGTTAAGCCAGTATATGGCGTCTTTTGCCGAGAATTTGATTATTTTTCCCTGACCAAAATATTGGGCCACCTGTAATTGAGCGCCCATATGCCCCTGCTGCGCCGCCTTGATAAACCAGTCGAAGGCAGTTTTGGGCGATTTTTCCACACCCAGCCCATTGGCGGTCATCAGGCCCAGACTATTCTGGGCTTTGATATGACCGTTATTGCCGGCCTTGCGATACCAGAACAGGGCTTTGTCGTAGGATTGCGCTACCCCATCGCCGGTACGATATAGGTCACCCAGATTATATTGGGCCTCAGCCAACCCCTGTTCGGCGGCCTTACTATACCATGCGGCGACCTTGTTAATATCTTTAAGCGTTCCCTGGCCGTTATCGGTCAGGACGGCCAAATGCGCTTGCGCCCCGCTGTCGCCCGTTTCAGCCAAGGGTAGCCAGATGCGATAGGCCTTGTCATATTGCTCATTTTCGTAGGCTTTTAACCCTTCCAGATAGGGCGGTAAAGCTTGCGCTTTTTGAAGGAAAAACAGGCAGGACAGGATAATAATGGCTATTCTACATATCGTTTTTTTATGTTGTCTCACAGTGTTTTTCCCTCACATGATTTTTTTATTTATCAGCGATTATTTTCTGAATTTCTTTAAGGGCCGCCGCTGCTTCGGGCATGCCACTTGCTTCGGCCTTTTTTAACCAGAAGACCATTTTATCAATGGATTTTTCTACACCTCTGCCATCGTAATAGAACATGGCCAGATTAAATTGTGATCGTGCGTGTCCTTTTTCTGCGGCACTGCTAAAGAGTTCTGCTGCTTTTTTATAAGACTGTTCGTAGCCATATTGCCCGCTTTCATAGAGAGCCCCTATGATGAACTGGGCATCCGGGTCGCCCTGTTTCGATAGTGGCGTCCAGATTTTCAGGGCGCTCTCTGCATCACCGTCCTGAAAGAAGGATAGGCCAAGCAGATAGGATTTACTGCTGGCCTGTGCGGCGGTGGATAATGCGGCGATGGTCAGCATAGCCATCAGTATTTTACAGAATTTTCTCATGTTAAGTCCTTTCAAGTGAGTTTAAATAATTTGTTTGATGTGATTTCGAGCGCGGCCAGAAGATTCTTTAGTTTTAGGATGTCTTCATCGGAATTGAGGAGATCGCCCTCAAAAAAATATTGGTCAAAATCCAGAGCCAGAATATATTTGTTGCCGGAAATCCAGATATAAGATTGCCGGATCGGGAAGGTGGTTTTGGATAATTCATCAACAATGGCCAGAATTTTACTGGGCAGTGCGGTGTCATTAGGGGAATAGAGAATAAAATTTTCTGGATAGGGATCAGGTAAAATCTGTTCAGCCATATCAAGATAGTTGGATAAGTCCTCGACGGTTTCCTGACCGGGAAATTGAACATCGGCCTGCGGGTATATGGCGAGCGATCCCCCGGATGCCTGTCCCATATCACCGGTGATCAGCAATCCGTTAAAGAATTGTGTGGCCATGGAACGGCCATCCTCATCGTTATCCTCACAATATTGAGCGGAACAGGTCATTTCAGTGATCTGACAATGGGGCAGGGTGACCTGATAACGGTTATGGGTGAGGCACCCGGTCAGATTTTCCCCGATACGAGGTTTATAACCCACCTTGGCCTTTAACAGCTGTGCGATTGGTGTTTTTTCTTTTTTCAGGTCATAGATCAGATCAAATTGATCGGGCCGAAAAGCGCTTTCCCATCCTCGAAAAGCAACGATCTGTTCAAGTAGAAAGCTCTTGATTTTTTGTTTTTCGCTGCCCCAGAATAATAATATAGTGCCCACAGCGGCAAAAATAATTATCCCGAACCAATAGTATAGGATGTTATCGCCGGACATGAGGGGAATGATGTTCAAATCGGTTTTTACCGTGATCCCCCACAGGCCGAGCAACACAAGGGACAGCGCAAAAAAAGGCAGGGCGCGTTTGCGTTTCCGGTCTTTTATGGAGGCCATTTTTGCCCGGGCTTCGGTGCGAAGGGGGGTAATGACGCGGGCGTTATATTGGTCAAAATTATCCCAGTTGTCTTGGGGTATCATATCATTCCTTCCCGGATTCAGGATGTGTTGCAAGACGTTTCAGGGCAATTTTTGCCCGTCTGTGGCGTTTGTCGGCGGCCTGTTGATAGAGGGTGCGGGCACGGGTCAGGTCACGGGCCATGCCCCAACCGTTTTCGGCCATCATGGCTTTGTAAAAATAACCGTCCGCCTTTTTCGCTTCGATCAGGCGGTTTGAGGCCAAATGGGCATTGGCATAATCCTTATAGTCCAGATAGAGGCGCAATATATGGACCAGAGATGCGGTGTGGCCTAAATTTGCGGCCTTCAGATACCATTGATTGGCCGTGTTCATGTTGGTTTGGAAATCGGGCCATTCGTCCCCGAAACCATGATGATACATCAGGGCTACATCATACATGGAACTGCGGTCGCCGTTACGGGCGGCGGCTTCTGTCCATTTGAGGGCCAGACGGGGTTTGCGTTTTAAAATATCACTGCCCCATGAGCCGGATTTATAATAAAACCCTAGCTTCTTCATGGCAGGCACATGACCCTGTTCGGCTGCTTTCTCATACCAGTCTAGACCCTGCAATAATTCTTTCTTTTCGGAAATCAGGAAATCACCGTAATTATACTGGTCAATCGGCATGCCTTTCCCAGCCAGTATTTCTAAATTCTGTTCCGGTGAGACTGTTGCCTCCGGTGCCGCCCACGCGGCCCCAAGGGACAGGTTAAAGAGTAAGGTCAGGAATAAAATGTGTTTCATAAAATATCCCGACAGGCTTTTTGGGGCAATATATCTTTGGGCAGGTCCAACGGGTTATAGCTGGCCGGTTTATTACGGCGGATATAACGCAGGAGGGTGGGGGTATAGAAAACCAATAGGCCAATTTTGAGAGCCACAATCCAGATGACACCGGCCATGAGAAAGAAAAGTCCGGCGCCCACAAGAATAACAAATAAGATGCCGGCCATAGCAATGCTGAAAATATAACCGGCCATGCTGCTGCCCCTGTGGAACAGAGTACCCGGATTGCAGGCGGCTATTTTCTTGTGCAGTTCCGTGGCAAAGGCGACAAAACTACCATTCTTTTCCTCGAAATTGCCAAAGCTCTTGTAATGGCTGTTGGAAATATCAATCCGCCCCCGGCCTCGAGTCTGAATTCTCAAGAGGTAACGGTTTGACTGTGTCCGTGTTGGGGCAAACAGACAGGTAACGGACGTAATCTCGCCGTAGGGCATATGGATGGGAGCCTTGTCATCATCCTGCCAGATGAGCGCCTCGCCCCCAATCTGATAATGTCTGATTTTGGTCACAAGGCTCATGCAATGTGAGTAGGTTATGATGTTATCTGGCTGTTCTGTCATATGGCATAGGATATTTTTTTCCTGCCCGACTGACATCATCCATATGAGGTATGTAACTTTATTAACGATTGTCCTCCCAACAGGGGGCCGGAATACGAATGGACTTGTTTTAGTAAAGTGGGGAGAAATCTCTGTGTTTATGTGGTTTGATTTTCAAACTGCATAGGGCTTACATAGTTCAATGTCGAATGTCGACCATTACCGGATTTGAGATATTCATATGCTTTACAGGATGAAACATGGTTTGATATTACGATTGGGGGCATCCTTAAGGATAATGGCATGGTT
>JAADFR010000096.1 GCA_013152755.1 Alphaproteobacteria bacterium | reverse complement strand
GCCGAGATCGAAACCGACAAGGCAACCATGGAACTTGAAACCGACGAAGAAGGTGTGATTGGTAAAATCATCGTTCCTGATGGCAGTGAAGGCATTGCCGTTGGTACGGTCATTGCCGTTATTCTGGAAGACGGCGAGGATGCTTCAAGCATTGGTGAGGTGACGCCTATAGCGGCCCCTGCGCCGTCCGCCGATCAGGATACGACTGACGTCGTGACGCCGCAAGTGGCCGAGGTCATTGAAGACGACGAAGACGACCTGCCCGAAGGCACCACATTTACCACGCTGACCGTCCGCGAAGCTCTGCGGGATGCCATGGCCGAAGAAATGCGCCTTGATGATGATGTCTTCATCATGGGCGAGGAAGTGGCCGAATATCAGGGGGCCTATAAGGTTACTCAAGGCTTGCATGATGAATTTGGCGACCGCCGGGTCATTGACACGCCCATTACCGAACATGGCTTTGCAGGCCTTGGTGTCGGGGCCTCCATGGCGGGGCTGAAGCCGGTGGTGGAATTCATGACCTTTAACTTTGCCATGCAGGCTATCGACCATATTATCAATTCCGCCGCCAAGACCAATTATATGTCCGGCGGCCAGATCAGATGCCCAATTGTCTTTCGCGGCCCCAACGGCGCGGCCAGCCGGGTCGGGGCACAGCACAGCCAGAATTATGCCTCATGGTATGCCCATGTACCGGGCCTGATCGTGGTCTCGCCCTATAGTGCGGCGGATGCCAAGGGCTTGCTCAAATCAGCCATCAAAAACCCGAACCCGGTGATCTTTCTGGAAAATGAAATGATTTACGGTCAGAGCTTTGAGGTGCCGGATATAGAGGATTATACTGTGCCATTGGGCAAGGCCAAAGTGGTTCGCGTCGGCAGTGATGTGACGCTCGTTACCTATTCCATCGGGGTGAAATTTGCCCTTGCGGCGGCTGAGAAGCTGGCGGCAGAGGGGATTGAGGCCGAGATCATTGATTTGCGCACCCTGCGTCCCCTTGATATGGAAACGGTCATTAAATCGGTGCAGAAAACCAACCGGGTTGTCTGTGTCGAGGAAGGCTGGGCCAGCTGTTCCATAAGCTCGGAAATTTCCGCGCGCCTGATGGAGGATGCCTTTGATTATCTGGATGCGCCGGTGATCCGGGTGACCAACGCCGATGTGCCCATGCCTTATGCCGCCAATCTGGAAAAGCTGGCGGTGGTTACCGATGATCAGGTGGTTACAGCGGCGAAAAAAGTCTGTTACGCACAGGGAGAAAACTAATGGCTATCGAAATATACATGCCCGCCCTGTCGCCGACCATGGAAAGTGGCACCCTTGCCCAATGGCTGGTGAAAGAGGGCGATACGGTCGAAAGCGGCACCATCTTGGCAGAGATCGAAACCGACAAGGCGACCATGGAATATGAAAGCATTGATGATGGTGTCGTGGGCAAAATATATGTGGCCGACGGTACCGAAAATATCGCTGTGGGTCAGTTGATCGCAGTTTTGCTGGAAGACGGTGAAGATGCGTCGGTTATTTCCGATGCCCCAGCCCAAAAGGCTGCGCCTGTGGCTGTAAAAACTGAAACGGTGGTAGAAGAAGCCACCCCGGTTGCCCCCACGGCGCCGGTTGTCAATACAGGTGGAAAGCGGACTTTTTCTTCTCCCCTTGCTCGGCGTCTTGCAACGCAAAAGGGTGTGGATATTTCGGATATACCTGGCTCCGGCCCCCATGGGCGGGTGATCAAGCGGGATGTTGAAGGTTATGTTCCTGTGGCAAAAGCTGCTCTGGCCCCATCGCTGGATGGTGATGCGCCGTTTGAGGAAATCAAGCTGAGCAATATGCGTAAAACCATTGCCAAGCGGCTGACGGAATCAAAACAGACGGTGCCGCATTTCTATCTCGGGGTAGATATAGAGCTGGATAATCTGCTCACCGCCCGTAAAGAATTGAACAATCTGTCGGATGAGTATAAAATTTCGGTCAATGATTTCATCATTCGGGCCTGTGCGCTGGCCCTAAAAAAAGTACCGGAGGCCAATGTTCAGTTCGGCGGCGATGTAATGCGTCATTACAGCCGATCAGATGTTTCGGTGGCGGTGGCCATTCCGGGTGGTCTTGTAACCCCGGTTATTCGCGGCGCTGAACAAAAAGGCCTGCGTCAGATTTCCGATGAAACCAAGGCTTTGGCGAAAAAGGCCCGTGACGGCAAGTTAATGCCGGAGGATTATATGGGCGGTACTTTCTCCATCTCTAACCTTGGTATGATGGGCATCAAACAGTTTCAGGCGGTAATTAATCCGCCGCAAGCGGCCATTCTGGCCGTGGGTAGCGGTGAACAGCGGGTCATTATGAAAGACGGCGCGGTTACGTCCGCCACGGTTATGTCGGTCAATCTGGCCTGCGATCACCGGGCCATTGACGGGGCGGTGGGGGCGAAATTCCTTGGCGCGATAAAAACCTATCTTGAACATCCCTCAACCATGTTGCTTTGAAGGACTGAAACATGACACAGAAATTTGATATTGTGGTTCTTGGCGGCGGCCCGGGCGGCTATGTGGCCGCCATCCGCGCGGCACAGCTGGGCTTTAAAACGGCGGTGATTGAGCGGGAAAATCTGGGCGGTATCTGCTTGAATTGGGGCTGTATTCCTACCAAGGCACTGCTGCGCTCCGCCGAGGTTTTTCATAACATGAAACATGCGGCGGATTACGGCCTTGTGGCCGGTGATTTGGGCTTTGATCTGGATAAAGTGGTCAGCCGAAGCCGGGGCATTGCGGCCCAGCTGAGCGGCGGCATTGGCCATCTGATGAAGAAAAACAAGATCACGGTTATCGAAGGCGACGGAAAGCTCGTAAAACCCGGCCTGCTTACGGTCAGCAAGGACGGCAAGAAGGTCGCCGATGTACAGGCCACGGATATTATTCTGGCCACAGGTGCGCGGGCGCGGGAATTGCCGCACCTGAAGGCCGATGGCAAGTTAGTCTGGACTTACCGCCATGCTCTGACCCCCAATGTGATGCCCAAAAGGCTGTTGGTCATTGGCTCGGGGGCGATCGGCATTGAATTTGCCAGCTTCTACAATGAACTCGGTGCGAACGTGACCGTGGTTGAGATGCTGGACCGGGTGATGCCGGTGGAAGATGCGGAAATCTCTGCCTTTGCTGAGAAATCCTTTAAAAAACAGGGGCTGAATATCATGACTTCTGCCTCCGTAACCAAGCTGGACAAGAAGAAAAATACCGTTGTCTGTACCGTAGAAGGCAAAGACGGCAAAGCCCAGACAATTGAGGTTGACCGGGTGATTGTTGCCATTGGTATTACCGGAAATGTGGAAAATATTGGTCTGGAAGAAAATGGCATCAAGGTTGATCGCGGTCATATTGTGGCCGATGAGTGGGGCCATACGGGCGTTAAGGGTATTCATGCCATTGGTGACCTGACCGGGCCGCCGTGGCTTGCTCATAATGCCAGCCATGAAGGGGTGATCGTCATTGAAAAAATCGCCCGCGACCGGGGGAATAAAGACATCAAAGACCTGCATCCCATTGACAAGGGCAATATTCCGGGCTGTACCTATTGTCGTCCGCAAGTGGCCAGCGTTGGCATGACTGAACAGGCAGCCAAGGATAAAGGTCATAAAATCCGGGTTGGTCGCTTCCCGTTTATGGGAAATGGCAAGGCCATTGCGCTTGGTGAGGCAGAAGGGCTGGTCAAGACCGTGTTTGATGCCAAAACAGGGGAGCTTTTGGGCGCCCATATGGTTGGGGCTGAGGTCACGGAAATGATACAGGGCTATGTTATCGCCCGCACCTTGGAAACCACCGAGGCCGAGTTAATGCATACGGTTTTTGCTCATCCAACCTTGTCGGAAATGATGCATGAGAGCGTACTGGACGCTTACGGCAAGGCGTTGCACTTTTAAAATAAAACCATTATCGGGCTTGACCCAGAATCTATTTTAGGCGAAGTAAGGCGAACGGCTTTAAGAAAGTTTATGGTATGGCTGAAGGTCAGCAAAGTAGGAAATTCAAACGCAAACCGGATTGGATCAGGGTCAAGGCCCCGGTTTCCAAGGGTTATCGGGACAGTTACCGCATGATGCGCGAGCTTAACCTGAACACGGTTTGCGAGGAAGCGGCTTGCCCTAATATCGGCGAATGCTGGGCGAAAAAGCATATCACGGTAATGATTTTGGGCGATACCTGTACCCGGGCCTGTCGTTTTTGCAATATTAAAACAGGTAAAGGCAATCCGGTGGACCCTATGGAACCGGATAATGTGGCCATTGCGGCGGGCAAGATGGCGCTCAACCATATTGTTATCACCTCCGTAGACCGGGATGATTTGGAAGACGGCGGCGCGGATCAATTTGTCCGGGTTATTGAAAAGCTGCGCGAGCATGCGCCAAACACCACCATTGAAATTTTGACCCCTGATTTCCGCAATAAACCGGGGGCATTGGAAAAAGTTGTCGCCGCCAAGCCGGATGTGTTTAATCATAATCTGGAAACGGTGCCGCGCCTTTATAACCATATCCGGCCCGGTGCGCGCTATTTCCATTCCCTGCGGATATTGGACCGGGTGAAAGAGATTGACCCGACCATCTTTACCAAGTCCGGCATCATGGTTGGCCTCGGCGAGAGCGAGGCCGAGGTGATGCAGGTGATGAATGATATGCGCTCCGCCGATATTGATTTCATCACGATCGGCCAGTATCTTCAACCCACGGCCAAACATGTGGCGGTTGAGGATTTCATCACCCCGGAACAGTTTGATAAATATGCCGCCCGCGCCAAATCCAAGGGGTTCTTGCATGTGGCGTCATCGCTCATCGCCGCTGACTAGGTCCTCTCACCATGCGGGGGAGGATTTTGAACAGCTGAAAGCCGCCCGGGCCAAAAAGAGCGCCCGCCTTAAGGTGGATGCGCCCATTGATATTGCGGAAATGGCAAAGTTAAATCCCCTGAACGAGGATTAAATGCCAAAATTTACCGATGTCAAAGACTTCCCCTATAGCAAAGACCAAATGTATCAAATGGTTGCTGATGTGGATCGTTATGTGGATTTCTTGCCGTGGTGCCAAGGGGTGCGGGTCTATGATCGCACGGAAAAAAAACTTTATGCGGACCTGATTATTGGCTTTAAAATGTTTCGGGAACGTTTCACGTCCCATGTGACCTTTGCCGATGATTGCATAGAGGTGGAATATATCAAGGGCCCGTTAAAATACCTTCATAACCACTGGCAGTTTACAGCGACAGCAGATGGCGGTTGCCGGGTGGATTTCCTCGTGGATTTTGAATTTAAAAACCGTCTTTTTGAGAAAATGATCGGGGCTTTTTTTACTGAGGCCGTGAGCCATATGATCGGGGCTTTTGAAAAACGGGCTGATGAATTATATGGTTCCTCTTGATTGGTCAAAAATCATGTTTATGTTATAGGCTCCTGACGAAAAATCACACGGAAGTGCCTGTATGTATATTAGCCTGACCCGGAATATCCTCTATTTGCCGCTGGCCCTGTTCTATTTTTTATTATCAGTATTTTTATTTTTTATAAATTTGATTATCCCTAAAAAAATATATGTTGAGTTACAGATTCAAGGCGGCAAGAACGAGAGAGCCTGGCGGCTTGAGGATATTGGTGATTTTATTAAAACAGGGGACCGGGTTCTGGATGTGGGGTGCGGTAACGGCAAGTTTGGCGAGGCTATCGCCGAAAAATACACGGCTGAAGTCCGGGGCGTGGATGTGGTTGATTACGCGGACGCCAATATTGCAATAGACTTTTACGATGGCCACCGTCTGCCTTTTGAGGACGACAGCTTTGATGTGATCGTTATGGCTTTCATGCTCCATCATGTGAAGCATCAGGATGAGATTTTCAGGGAAGCTCTGCGTTGTTCCCGTCGGGGGCTTATTGTCTTTGAGGATACCTATTTTTCCCCTTGGCAATGGTTGTTCACTATCTGGAATGATTTTTATTCCAATATGGCGGTGGGGATAGTGAAAATAGCCAAGGGCCTTGAAGGTAAGGGGATATTGGGCATGCCATTGCCTTTCACCTTTCGTAGTGTAAAGGGTTGGCACCGCTATTTTGCACAAAATAACGTGACCCCCAAAGCTACCATCCTCCACCACGCCAATATAAAACCCCATTCCAAGGTGACTTTTTTGTTAGAGAAATAGCCAAATGATATTTGGTGGTGGGCAGGTTAAATCATTGCCCTTTGAAACAATTTCAATGCCGCAATTACGGTTGCCTCTCTGACCTTATCTCGTCCTATCTCACCGAACAGATGTTTTTCATGCAGGACAGTCCCATCCCGCCCGGCGATTGCCATATGAACCAATCCAACAGGTTTTTCTATCGTACCGCCGCCCGGTCCGGCGACACCGGTGACGGATACGGCGAAGCTGGCGGCGGAGGCCTTCAAGGCACCTGTGGCCATGGCTTTGGCGCATTCTGTGCTAACCGCGCCGTGGGCTTTGATAATCTTGCCATCCACGGCTAAAACTTCCATTTTTGCCCGGTTGGTATAGGTGACAAATCCTCGGTCAACCACATCAGATGACCCGGCTATGTCGGTCAGGGCCCCCATGATGAGGCCGCCGGTACAGGATTCCGCGGCGGCGAGGTGATAGCCTTTATCCCGGGCCATTTGCAGGACTTCGGTAGTCAGCTTGATGATTTCAGGTGAGAACATAGATATAAAATCCGATCACGATCAGGGCGGCGAAAAAGCCGGCAATGACATCGTCCATCATCACGCCGTAAGCATCATGCCGCTGGTCAAAAATTTTAATGGGCCAGGGCTTGTAAATATCAAAGATACGAAAGCTGACAAAGGCCAAAACGAAGGGGCCGGGTGACATGGGCATCTGGTCCATCATGGCAGCAATGGGCAGGCAGGCGATCCATTGCCCGGCCACCTCATCTATGACAATTTCGCCGGGGTCCATCTTTCCGGTTTCTGCCATATAAACCTTTGAAGCCCACAGCCCAACCAAAAAGGCGGCGGCAATGGCAATCGACAATCCTGTGGCACCGAATGGCCCTATTATCATCCAGGCAAAGGGCAGGGCGGCCAGCGACCCCATGGTGCCGGGGGCTTTGGGCGCAAACCCGGTATAGAACCATGTGGCAAGTAGCAAGGCCGGATGTACCGGTGATTTAGACCATTTTTCTACAAACATAATGATAACTCCCTTATTCCGGCAATCGAACCGTGACGATGGCCTGTGCAGCAATACCTTCGCCCCGCCCGGCAAAGCCCAGCTTTTCTGTGGTCGTTGCCTTGATGCTGACCCGATCCGGGGCAAGCTCTAAAATCCGGGCAATATTATCACGAATTGCCGCGCTGTGGGGCATAATTTTCGGGGCTTCGCATATGATCGTCAGGTCAAGATTACCAATGATGCCGCCCTTGTCCCGCAACAGTTTGGCCGCATGTTTCAGAAATATTTCTGAACTCACTCCCTGCCATTGCTTATCGCTGGGCGGGAAATGGGTGCCAATATCACCTTCCCCTATGGTGCCAAGCAGAGCATCGGTCAGGGCGTGGAGAGCTACATCCGCATCTGAATGGCCTTTTAATTTCTGGTCATGGTCAATGGCAATACCACCCAGTATTACCTGATCTCCGGCCTCAAAGGCATGAACGTCATAACCAAGGCCCGTGCGGATGTCGGTGAGGGTGTTTTTGATCATATGTTCAGCCTTTATCAGGTCAGCTTGTGTGGTAATCTTGAAATTATCCTCATCGCCCGGAATGGTTTTTACCTGAATTCCGCAAGCCTCGGCAATGGCGGAATCGTCGGTCATTTCCTGTCCTTCCATTTTTCGGTGGGCCATGAAGATTAATTTGAAACGAAAGGCTTGCGGTGTTTGTGCGCGGGCAAGGCTATTGCGCTCAATGGTCTTTTCAATATTATTGTCACTCACCTGTTTTATGGTGTCGATCACTGGCAGGGTGGGGATTATGGCCCCATGTGCCGCACATTCCAAAATGATATTTTCAATCTGTTTCGGACTTATGAAGGGCCGGGCCGCATCATGGATAAGAACAAGGTCCGGTTCCTGTACGCCAAGGCTTTGCAAGCCTTTCATAACCGATTGTTGCCGACTGTCACCGCCATTCACCGGCGGGAGTATGTCAAGACCACCTATGGCCTGTTGATACAGCTCGTGATCATCCCGGTGGATAACCGTCTGAATCAGCTCCACATAGGGCACTTTCTGGAAGGCCTCTATGGAGCGTTGCAGGATAGTTTTGCCCGCCAGCGAGATATATTGCTTTGGCAAATCGCCTCCAAGGCGGTGTCCCCTGCCGGCGGCAACGATTAATACGGCAACCTTCATAGTGTATTTTCCATTATTCGACAGGCGAAACTATCATTTTACGGGTGAAAAGTCTGTATATTTCTTATCCAAAAACCTCTTTGACCTCCGGGGCCTTTTCCTATAAGGTGCGGGCTGATTTTGATTAATTATTGATCAATAGTGAAAAATGATTAAATATTAGACATTATGATGCGCGACATGACCATAAACATTGGGCCGATTAGCTTGGAAGACCCGGTATTGCTCAGCCCTATGGCAGGGGTGACAGACCTGCCTTTCCGGCGGTTGGTCAAGAGCTTTGGTGCAGGGTTGGTGACGTCTGAAATGATTGCCAGTCAGGCCATGATCCGGGATCACAAGCGTACCCATAAGATGGCTTATGCGGAAAGTGATGAATATCTCATGTCTGTGCAACTGGCGGGCTGTGATCCTGATATGATGGCCTTGGCGGCCAAAATGAATGCGGATAAAGGCGCGCAGATCATTGACATTAATATGGGCTGTCCGGCCAAGAAAATTGTCAATGGCTATGCCGGATCGGCGCTGATGCAGAACCTTGATGAGGCCCGAAAAATTCTGGTGGCGGTTGTGGGGGCGGTGCAGGTTCCGGTGACCCTAAAGATGCGTACCGGATGGGACATCAGCAACCGCAACGCGCCGGAGCTGGCCCGGATCGCTGAGGATGTGGGCATCAAAATGGTCACGGTTCATGGCCGGACCCGAAATCAGATGTATAAGGGCAAGGCGGACTGGAGCTTTATCGGACAGGTCAAGGATGCCGTGTCTTTGCCGGTGATTGCCAATGGTGATATTGTCACATGTGAGGATGCAAAAGAAGCCCTGCGCCAGTCCGGGGCTGACGGAGTTATGATCGGGCGCGGTGTTTACGGTCGGCCTTGGTTTATCGCTCAGGTCATTCATTTCTTAAAAACCGGGGAGAAGTTGCCGGATCCAAGTTTGGCTGAATTGAAGAATATTGTTCTTGATCATTATCAGGCCATGATTGATCACTACGGCGAGGATGCGGGCAAGAAAATCGCCCGCAAGCATATCTCATGGTACACCAAGGGCTTGCGGGACAGTGCGGCCTTTCGTCAGCAGGTCAACCGCCTGAGTGATACCGCGCAGGTCCGTCAGATGATCAATGGCTTTTTTGATCCCCTTATAGAGGAACTTGCCGCATGATGGCTCAGGGTGCCATAGGGCAGGATGTGATCCTGAATTCCCTGCCGGACAGCATTGTCACGCTGGATGGGGAAAATCAGATTACCTACGTCAATATTGCGGCGGAACAATTGTTTTTTTCCGGGGCAAAGCTGCTTCTTGGACGCAAGCTGGAAACCGTCATTCCTTTTGACAGCCCCTTGGTGGCTATTGTCAATCAATCGCGTCAGAGTAAGACTGTTACCTCTGAATATGACATTATGTTGAGCAGTCCGAAACATAATGGCAAACGGGTTGATGTTCATGTCTCACCGCTGATTGAGGGGGACGGTGATATGGTTATTCAGCTTCAGGAACGCAGCATTGCCCAAAAAATAAGCCAGCAGTTAAGCCATCGCGGTGCGGCACGTTCCGTGGCCGGTATGGCGTCGGTTCTGGCCCATGAGATTAAGAATCCCCTGTCCGGCATTCGGGGTTCGGCGCAGCTTCTGGAACAGGGAATCAGCGAGGATGACCGGGACTTAACCCAACTGATTGTACAGGAAACCGATCGTATCTGCGGCCTTGTGGACCGGATGGAGGTATTTTCCAACAATAAGCCCATTGTGCCGGAGGATATTAATATCCATGCGGTATTGGAGCATGTGCGCAAGCTGGCCCAGAATGGCTTTGGCCAGCATGTGAAATTCTGTGAGAAATATGATCCGTCCATCCCGTCGGCCCGGGGGGACAAGGGACAGCTTATTCAGGTTTTTCTGAACTTGGTTAAAAATGCCGTGGAGGCCTTGCCGCAAAAGGGCGGGGAGGTGACATTGACCACCGCCTACCGTCACGGCGTCAGGGTAGCGGTGCCGGGGTCAGCGGAGCGGATGCATCTGCCCCTCGAAATCTGCGTGATTGATAACGGGGAGGGAATTGCCGATGACCTGAAACCGCATTTGTTTGATCCTTTTGTGACAACGAAGTCATCGGGTACGGGACTTGGGTTGGCGCTAGTGGCAAAAATTGTCGGTGATCATGGCGGTATCATTGAGTGTGATACGGCGAATGGCAATACGACCTTCAGGGTTCTGTTGCCAAGCTTTAAAGGGTAGGGAAATGACGGAAAAAACACTGCTAATCGCAGATGACGACAAGGCCATTCGTATGGTTCTGTCTAAGGCATTTGAGCGGGACGGCTATAATGTGCGCCTTACCGGTAATGCGGCGACCTTGTGGCGTTGGGTGTCCAACGGAGAGGGTGATTTGGTCATTACCGATGTGGTGATGCCGGACGAGAATGGCCTTGATCTGTTGCCGAAGATCAAGAAGATCCGCCCGGACCTGCCGGTGATCGTCATGTCAGCGCAAAATACCCTGATGACGGCGGTTAAGGCCACGGAACGGGGGGCCTATGAATATCTGCCAAAACCCTTTGACTTGAATGAATTAAAATCAGTTGTTGCCAAGGCCCTGACTATTAAGTCAGCCAACCTTGCCCCGGCTGAGATGATTGAGGACACAGAAGAATTACCCTTGATCGGGCGTTCTGCGGCCATGCAGAATGTTTATCGGGTAATGGCGCGCCTGATGACAACGGATCTGACCGTAACCATCACCGGGGAATCCGGTACGGGCAAGGAATTGGTCGCCCGGGCGCTCCATGATTTTGGCAAACGCAAGAACAGCCCCTTTGTGGCCCTGAATATGGCCGCCATTCCCCGCGAGCTGATTGAAAGTGAGCTGTTCGGCCATGAAAAGGGAGCCTTTACCGGGGCGGAAAGCCGGACCACAGGCCGCTTTGAACAGGCACAGGGCGGGACGTTATTTCTGGATGAAATTGGCGATATGCCGCTGGAAGCGCAGACCCGCTTGCTCCGTGTATTACAGGAGGGTGAATATACTTCTGTTGGCGGCAAGACGTCAACTAAGGCGGATGTGCGGATTATTTGTGCCACGCACCGGGATCTGAAATCCCTGATCAGTCAAGGGCTATTCCGAGAAGACCTGTTTTACCGCCTGAATGTCGTACCTTTAAGGTTGCCACCGCTTAGAGAGCGCATTGACGATATACATGATCTCATGCGGCAATTCCTTAATACATACGCTCTTGAATACGGGCAGACACCCAAACTGATTGATACAGATGCTCTGGATTACCTCAGGCAGCATGATTGGCCGGGGAATGTGCGCGAACTGGAAAACCTGTGTCAGCGGATTGCCGCTCTCTATGTGGAAGATACCATTACGTTGGATATTGCCCGTTCAGAGATGGTGCCGCTTGTGGCCGGGGATCAGACGCGCGGCGGTGACGCACCGGCCAGTGAGACATTACAGGAGTCCATAAACCGTCATTTAAAGAAATATTTTGATGCCCATCTGCCCCATGATTTACCGCCAGCGGGCCTGTACAGCCGCCTGTTACGTGAATTTGAAAAGCCTTTGATTGAAAACACATTAACCGCAACGCGGGGAAATCAGATTAAGGCGGCTGAATTATTGGGGGTTAACCGCAATACCCTGCGCAAAAAAATCAAGGATCTGGATATAGACGTTCGCAAAAGATAAACATATTCGCCTGTTGCATATTTGCAACAATATGATAATCTGGGGCTTCGGTGTTTATTTAAGTGGGTGTTTTACGCCAGATGGACAAGAAAAAGTCTAAAATATTTCTCAAATTTCAGATATGGGCAAGAAAAGTCAATCTTGCCAAAAAACTGGCGTATGCCATGGCGGTTGCGGCGGTCTTGTCCGTGTTTGCCACTTTTGCCACTTTTTCCAATATCGGGCCGTTCGTGCCGACCTCGACCACATTATTTGTTCTGCTGACCATTAATCTGTCTATCTTGCTTATTCTAGCGGCGATGATAGCCCGTCAGGTCGTCCAGTTACGGGCAATACAGGGGACCGGGGCAAGAAGCTCACGCCTGCATCGGCGCATTGTGACCCTGTTCAGTATTGTGGCTATTACGCCCACCATCATTGTAGCCATCGTGTCGGGCATGTTCTTTGAATTTGGTATGCAAAGCTGGTTCAGTGACAAGATACGCACAGCACTTGATAATTCGCAGGCCGTGGCGGAAGCTTATATTGAAGAGCATAAAAAAGCCATTCAGGCCGATGTTCTGGGCGTGGCCAGAGATTTGAACGCACAGGCTTTTGCCCTGTCCCAGAATACACAGCTTCTGGAACAGGCCCTGTCCGTACAGGCGCAGTTCCTGAAGCTGTCCGAGGCGATTGTCTTTGATCGTAATGGTAAGGTGAAGGCGCGGGCTAAAACCACGCTTAACCTGCTTGGCGATTCATTTCCGCTTGCGGCATTGGATATGGCGGCCAAGGGGAATATTGTGCCCATCATTGGCGGCGAAAATGACAACAGGGTGCGGGTTCTGGTGGCATTGGATGGTTTTCTGGGCCATTTCCTCTATATCAGCCGCTTTGTTGACCCAAGGGCGCTGGCGCTGGTCAAGAACACCACAGATGCCCGGTCGGATTATATGGAGGCCCTGAATGAAAGAGACCGCTACCGGCTTTGGTTCAACCTGACTTTCATTATTATCGCTTTTCTTATTCTTTTCGCCGCCATTTGGTTGGGTATTGGTTTTGCCCGTAAACTTATGGAACCGATTACTAATCTGGTGGATGCTTCTGAAAAGGTTGGCCGGGGTGATTTCACCGCCCGGGCGCCCATCAAGAAGGGCTATGATGATCTGGGCGGACTGACCCGGGCTTTTAACAAGATGATCCGGCAATTGGATCAGCAACAGAAAGATATTCGACAGGCGAATATCACACTGGAAGAAAGGCACCGCTTTATGGCAGCGGTTTTGTCCGGCGTATCGGCGGGCATTATGGGGCTTGACCCATCCGGCAAAGTAACCCTGCCCAATAAATCTGCGGCTAATATGTTAAACTTGGAAGTTGAGAATATTACCGGGGCTAAAATTCAGGATATTATGCCGGAAGTCAGTGATCTTTTTAACAAGATCAAAACCATAGAAAGCTCGTCCGTACAGGATCAGATCGTTATTGAGCGGGAGGATAAAACGCTTAATCTCATGGTCAGGATAACCGCGGAAACCAAAAAAGGGGAGATTCAGGGCTTTGTTATTGCCTTTGATGATATTACGGAACAGGTCGCGGCCCAGAGAAATGCCGCATGGTCCGATATTGCCCGGCGCATCGCCCATGAGATCAAAAATCCACTGACCCCGATTCAGCTTGCGGCAGAGCGGCTGAAACGTAAATATCTAAAGGAAATCAAAAGCGATCCGGCGGTCTTTACCCAATGCACGGACACCATCGTTCGGCAGGTGGGGGATTTACGGCGGATGGTTGATGAATTTTCCTCTTTCGCCCGGATGCCCGCCCCCAATGTGAAGATGGAGGATCTGGCAGAGATCACCCGGCAGGCGTATTTCCTTCAGGAAGTGGCCAACAGCAATATTACTTTTGAACTGGATTGCCCCCCGGACAGTCTGAATATGGAATGTGATGCGGGGCAGATCGGGCAGGCGTTGATTAACCTGATAAAAAACGCGGCAGAATCTATCACAGCCAGTGAGGCTATTGCGGAACAAAAAGGGCAGGACTATCAGGGAGAAATAAAAATATCCGTAGAGGATACGCCGCAGGAAACAAAAATTCAAATTTGGGATAATGGTATCGGTTTGCCGGAACATCTCATGGATAAATTGATTGAACCCTATATTACGACCCGGTCCAAAGGCACCGGGCTTGGGCTGGCAATCGTGAAAAAAATAATGACAGATCATGGTGGGGACTTAATTCTGGAAAATAATGCGGACCAAGGGGCAACAGTGACATTGGTGTTTTACAAGAATGTAAATTTTCAAAAAAACACCACCGAAAATAGTGTAAGGATGGTTTATGGCTCTTGATATTCTAATTGTAGATGATGAGGCAGATATTCGGGATTTAATTTCCGGTATTCTGGATGATGAAGGATATGAAACCCGTACGGCAAAGGACAGTGATAGTGCATTGGCCGAGGTGGAAGCCCGGCGGCCATCCCTGATTATTCTTGATATCTGGCTTCAGGGTAGCCGCCTTGACGGGTTGGAAATCCTTGAAGTTATCAAAAAATCCCACCCTGATCTTCCGGTGGTGATTATCAGCGGCCACGGCAATATTGAAACGGCGGTATCGGCGATCAAATTGGGGGCCTATGACTTTATCAGCAAACCCTTTGAAACAGACAAGCTACTCATTCTGGTGGAGCGTGCGACCGAGGTTGACAAGCTCCGCCGGGAGAATATGGAACTCAAGGAGAAAATGGGCTTTGATGTGGGGCTAACCGGCTCGTCCCCGGCCATTAATCTGGTGCGTAATACCATTGCCAAGGTTGCCCCAAGTGGTAGCCGGGTTCTGATCTCCGGCCCGCCCGGGTCCGGTAAAGAGGTGGTAGCTCGCCTTATTCACAAGCAGTCCAAACGCTCCAGAGGTGCCTTTGTGGTTATCAATGCGGCCAGTATTTCTGCGGATAATATGGAAAATGAATTATTCGGGGTTGAGGAAGAGGGCGACATCAAGAAAACCGGTGTATTTGAGCAGGCCCATGGGGGAACATTATTCATTGATGAGGTGGCTGATATGCCACAAAATACCCAGGCTAAAATACTGCGCATCCTGACCGATCAAACCTTTGAGCGGGTCGGGGGCAATAAAAAAGTATTGGTCAATGTGCGGGTCATCAGCGCCACCAGCCGCGATTTGCGGGAACAGATTACCAATAACCTGTTTCGGGAAGACCTGTTCCATCGCCTGAGCGTGGTGCCGGTTCAGGTGCCGCCGCTTATCCAACGGCGCGAGGATATTCCGGCCTTGGTCTATCAAATCATGAATCAGCTTTCCATTGCCATGGGCATATTGCCGAAAAATACCGATGCGGATGCCATGGCGGCCCTGCAAAACCATGAATGGCCCGGCAATGTGCGCCAGCTCCGCAATGTGGTGGAACGGTTGCTGATCATGTCGGCGGAAAGTGAAACTATCAGCATGGATATGCTACCGCCCGAGATAATTTCAGATACGTCGGTGGTCCGGCCCAGCATCAATAATGAAATTATGTCCCTGCCGCTTCGCGATGCTCGGGAGAAATTTGAACGGGAGTATTTGAAATTACAGGTAAGCCGTTTTAATGGTAATATATCGAAAACCGCCGAATATGTCGGTATGGAGCGTTCGGCGCTTCACAGGAAATTAAAAAGCTTGGGCCTAACAGGGTGAGATAGACGATGAAAGTTATTATATGTGGTGCGGGGCAGGTTGGCTTTAACATTGCCCGCCATCTGGCCAGTGAGCAGCATGACGTTACCGTGATTGACCGGTCGCCGGAACTGATTGCCAAAATTCAAAGCTCGCTGGACGTACAGGCCCTTGTGGGGTATGCCTCTCACCCGGATTTGCTGGAGCAGGCCGGGGCCGCTGATGCGGATATGATCATTGCCGTGACCCTGTTTGATGAGGTCAATATGGTCGCCTGTCAGGTGGCCCATTCGCTTTTTGGAGTGCCCAAAAAAATTGCGCGGGTGCGGGCGCAGAATTACCTTGCTTCCATGTGGCAGGATCTTTTCAGCCGTGATCATATGCCCATTGATGTGATTATCTCACCAGAAATAGAGGTGGCACAGGCGGCAATCCGGCGGCTGGAAGTCCCCGGCGCCTTTGATATGGTCTCTTTCTGTGACGGTAAGGTTCGCGCGGTAGGTGTGCGCCTGAGTGAGGATTGCCCGGTGGTGGATACGCCGCTCCGCCAATTAACCGAACTTTTCCCCGACCTCAATATTATTGTGACCAGTATCATTCGGGGCGGAAAATTAATCATTCCATCCAGCGATGATCAGCTTTTGGTGGGGGATAATATATATTTTGTCTCGGAAGACAGCCATGTGGAAAGAGCTTTAAGCGTGTTTGGCAGTGATGAGGAAGAAGCCCGGCGCATTATCATTGTCGGTGGCGGCAATGTGGGGGCTTTCATTGCTGAAAAACTAATCAATAATGATTCAAAAATTCAGGTTAAAATCATTGAATTGGATGTGGAAAAGGCCAAGGCCATCGCCAAAAATATCCCAAAAGCTATTGTCCTGAACGGCGATGCGCTGGATGTGGATATTCAGAAAGAGGCCAATGTGAAGGCCGCCGAAACCATCATCGCGGTCACCAATGATGACAAGGTGAACATCCTGTCGTCCTTGCTGGCAAAGCAGGCCGGGTGCCGCCGCGCCATTACCCTGATCAATAATCATACCTTCGGCCCGATGACCTATTCCGTGGGTATTGATGCCTTTGTGGACCCCCGGCAGACGACCGTGTCCAGCATCCTGCAACATATGCGCCGGGGACGGATCAGGTCTTTGCAAAATCTGGCTGGCGGTGCGGCAGAGGTTTTGGAAGCCGTGGCATTGGAGACATCTCCGCTGGTGGGTAAGCCTCTGCGCGATGTCAGGCTGCCTGATGGCATAATTATTGGCGCAATTGTTCATGACGGGGAGGTCATCGTCCCCCGGGGTGGAACAATCATTAAACCGGATGATATTGTGGTGATATTCACTCGCCTGGATATGATAAAAAAAGTTGAAGATCTTTTCTCTGTCCGTCTGGAATATTTTTAGGGAAAAATATGGTTGCTCGAATAGGCAATATAATTGGCTATCTGTTGATGGTTCTGGGGTTCTGTGAACTTCTGCCTATCATTGTTGCCCTGTCAACTGGCGAAGATAACTTGATTTTACCCTTTTTCATCAGCTCTCTATTTACGGTTTTTGTGGGCGGCGCGTTGTTTATTTCGTTTCAGAATCCAAAGGACCGGGCTTCCCGCCATGAAATTATCATGTTGATGGTCGTTGTCTGGTTTGGGTTGCCCTTATTTGCCTCTCTGCCTTTTATGATAACGGGATTTATGACCAAATTGGCCGATGCCTATTTCGAGGCGGCTTCGGCTATGACAACTACCGGTTCCAGCCTGGTCAGTAATCTGGACCTTGTCCCGGCGACGATTCTTTTTTGGCGTTCTTTGTTACAATGGCTGGGCGGTATATTGGTCTTTGTGATGGCGATTGCTATTCTCCCTCTGTCGGCCATTGGCGGCATGAATATGTTCCGCAGTCAGTTGCCTCATGGGGAGGGCGATGACCTGCTGGCCCGGATCAGATATGCCTTTACGCCCCTTATCGGGATTTATCTGGGCATGACGGTGGCCTGCATCATTCTGTTGGTTATTTTCGGTATGGGTGGTTTTGAGGCCATGTTGATGGCGATGGCCACCCTGTCCAGCGGCGGTTTTACCAGTCAGGGCATGTCTGGTGTGAATGGCATGAACGGGCTAACAGAGCTTGCGCTGATTCCTTTCATGCTTTTTGCCGCGACTAATATGACGTTTCACTGGGCGTTTTTGAAGGGGGGGCGGGTCAGCATATATCGGCAGGACCCAGAATTTTTCAACTTTTATTTCATATTAATCGTGGCGACATTGTTTATTTTTCTGGCCATTATTTTGTCTGTTGACATGAAAGACATCAGTTTAATGAAGAAGGTCGGCATCGCCCTTTTCACGGCGGTATCCAGCATAACGACCACGGGCTTTGTGCCGGACCATGTGGGGTCTTTGCCCCTGTCGGTAACGGTGATATGTATCATTCTATTGTTCATTGGTGGGGCCACGGGGTCAACGGCGGGCGGTTTTAAAATTTTGAGAATCAGTCTGATAAAACGCCATGCAGACAAAGAAGTCAGCAGACTGATCTACCCCAGTGGCATCACGCCAATTTCATATGGCGGAACAGCGGTGTCAAACCCCACCTTAATTTCCATATGGACCCTATTGTTTGTTTTTGTTACGGCATTGGCGGTTATTACCATTCTTTTTGCCGCATTGGGCCATGATCTGCAAACCAGTTTCGGCCTGAGCGTTACGGGCATATTCAGTGCTGGCGGCCTTATTCCGGTGCTCAGCCCTGATTTCATTGGCTATCACAGCCTGTCATATCTCGGGAAATGGCTAAGCAGTTTTTCCATGATACTCGGGCGGCTGGAGGTCATTTCATTATTGGTTTTTTTGATGCCGTCTTTTTGGCGAAATTAAAAATTTTTAAAAAATGCAATCTATCAGTTTAAAGAGCGGTATGCCTATGATACTATGCCCTCACTCGTGATTTGTTCTTAAAAAAGCAATAACTAACCATAAATAGAAGAATGGATGTTACATATGTCTGAAAAAAACCATAACTTACAGGACTCATTCCTAAACCATATCCGCAAAAACAAAACACCAATAACAGTCTTCCTTGTCAACGGGGTGAAGTTACAGGGCATCATCACCTGGTTTGATAATTTTTGTATTCTGCTACGGCGGGATTCCAGTGTTCAGTTGGTGTACAAACACGCCATATCCACCATTATGCCCGGTGGACCCATCACATTGTTTGATGCGGCTGATGCGGAAAATCAGGATTAATTGACGGACAGGATGACAAAACAGACTAATTCTGATGCGTTACAGTTCGTTAAGAAAAAAGCAAATCCGGTTTGGGGAAACGCCCAAGGTAAAGACGGTGTTTCTCCAGACCATATTGTTCAGGCCAATGTTCTGGTCCTGCACCCTCATCATAAAAAAAGGCCATCCAAACGCTTGATGGCTTTGCCGTCCCTGCGATCACCGCAAGCTTGTCTCGAGGAAGCGGTGGGGCTATGCCATGCTCTTGAGCTTAATGTTGTCCGGCCGATTTTACTGAACTTGTCCAAACTAAATCCGGCGACGTATGTGGGGC
The DNA here is from genome assembly GCA_013152755.1 of Alphaproteobacteria bacterium. Lineage (GTDB taxonomy): Bacteria > Pseudomonadota > Alphaproteobacteria > Sphingomonadales > Emcibacteraceae > Paremcibacter. Next base: position 7,860 of record JAADFR010000096.1, on the reverse strand, counting down.
AGGGAAAGTTGCTGGAACTTGCCGACCTTATTTTAGCGGAACATATTGAACTTATCATTATGGACTGTGAACTGACGCCGGGACAACAGCGTAATATCGAACGGTTGCTGAATATCAAAGTCATAGACCGCACAGGATTGATTCTTGAAATTTTTGGCGAACGGGCAAAGACCAAAGAGGGCGTTTTGCAGGTGGAGCTTGCCCATCTGACCTATCAAAAGAGCCGCCTTGTCCGTTCCTGGACTCATCTGGAAAGGCAGCGCGGTGGGTTTGGCTTTTTGGGGGGGCCGGGAGAATCGCAAATCGAATCTGACCGGCGCATGATCGGTGACAGGATTGGCCGTATCGGAAAACGGTTGTCGGATGTGAGCCGAACCCGTAAACTTCACCGTAACAGCCGCAAACGAAACGAGATACCGGTGGTGGCCATGGTGGGCTACACCAATGCGGGGAAATCCACCCTATTCAATCATCTGACCCATGCTGATGTCATGGCTGAGGATTTGTTGTTTGCCACCCTTGACCCAACCATGCGGGAGATGGAACTGGCCAATGGTAAAAAGGCTATTCTGTCCGATACGGTTGGGTTTATTTCGGCCCTGCCCATACAGCTTGTCGCGGCCTTTAAGGCCACATTGGAGGAAGTGGTCGAGGCCGATCTTATCCTTCATATCCGTGACATGTCTCATCCAGACCGGGAGGCCCAAAAAGAGGATGTAATGACTATTCTCCGCTCCCTTGGGCTGGAGGAGGGGCCGGATTGCCCAATTCACGAAGTTTGGAATAAGATTGATCTGTTGGATGAGGACCAACGACAACAGCTTGATAATCTGGCCGCCCTTCGGAATGATGTCAGTCTCTTGTCAGCGGTTAGCGGGGAGGGCTGTGATCGTTTCCGCCTTGGGCTGAATGACATATTGTCCCGAGGGTCAAAAATAGTCGATATCGCCTATGCCCATGATCAGGGCGCGGCGCTGGCATGGATGTATCAACAGAGCGAAGTTCTGGAACGGATAGACACAGAGACAGAGACTATTCTGACAGTACGTATGGATAGCAAACTATCGGGCCGCATTGATAAAAACCCGAGTCTTGCTGGGCGTATAATCTCATGACAATGGACCAGATAAGCAGCTTTATAATTGAGGTTGCCGAACAGGAAATTCTGCCGCGTTTTGGAAATCTTGTTCAGGGGGATATTACCGCAAAATCGCCAGGTGATATGGTGTCCGTTGCTGATATAGAAGCGGAAAAATCTCTGTCTGAAAAATTGGGCAAGCTGTGTCCCGGTGCGCTTATCGCAGGCGAAGAAACAATTGCCGATAATCCGGGATTGCTGATTGCGGCCATAAGTGCTGACCGGGCTTTTTTAATTGATCCCGTTGACGGAACCAATAATTTTATAAAGGGTGATGAGCGGTTCGCGCTTATGCTGACCGAAATGCGTAAAGGTGAGGTAGTTGCAGGTTGGATATATCTCCCCGTCAGCCAAAAACTGGCGGTTGCCGAGAAATCGGCAGGGGCTATGTTGAACGGAGAGAAGGCTATTCTGCCACCGCCCAAGCCTGACTATGCCAGCTTGACGGGGGCGGCGCATATCAACCGTTTTCCGGAAAATTTACGGGTTATAGCCGGAGAAAACCTTAAAAAATTCAAAGAGAATCGCCCGGCCTTTTGCGCGGGACATGACTATATTTCTCTGTTGGAAGGGCGAAAGGATTTTTCTGTATATTACCGGACATTGCCCTGGGACCATTTGCCGGGAAGTTTGATTTTTGCCGAAGCCGGTGGCTATGTGAGGACACTTTTTGACGGTGCGGCCTATACGGTTCATGATCAGGAAAAGGGTTTGCTGTCCGCGCGCAATAAAGAACAATGGCATAAGATCAGGGAAATGATTTTTCCGGATGGTTTTTGAGGTGATTTGGAGGCGCGGACCGGAATCGAACCGGTATAGACGGATTTGCAATCCGCTGCGTAGCCATTCCGCCACCGCGCCAGTTGGTTGATTTGCCGAATGCTCGGTAAATGCTTCAAGTCTTTTACCTTAATTGCCTGGGAAGTCAATGGGATATTTGTGCTTTCAGCCGTTGCCGGAATGTGATTTTTGGAAAAATAGACATATAGGTATAGACTATCGTATTTCCCTTATTGTAAAGACCGTGGCGACCCTTTATACAGGGCAATAAGAATGTCTTATATCATAAGGAGTTTCTCAATGTCAGATACGGCAAGCGCACGTCAGCATATGATTGATAGTCAGCTTAGACCTAACGAAATGAATGATGAAACAATCATTCAGGCCATTACAGATACGCGCCGGGAAAAATTCGTTCCTAAAAGCCTGGGCGGTGTGGCTTACCATGATAATGAGATACAGGTATCTCCGGGCCGGCGTATGATGGGACCGATGGTTTTTGCCCGTCTGATCGGGGCGGCTGAGGTCAAAAAGACAGATCTTGTTCTGGATATTGGCTGTGCGACGGGTTATTCCAGTGCTGTATTAGGCCGATTGGCCGAAGCCGTTGTCGCCCTTGAAGAAGATGAAATGCTTGCGGAAAAGGCTACTAATATTCTGGCGGAAGAATCATGTGACAATGTGGCCGTTGTTACTGGTTCTCTTACCGAAGGACTTGCAGCACAGGGGCCGTATGACCTCATATTCATTAACGGCATGATTGACCATATTCCGCAAACCCTGCTGGATCAGATCGCAGAGGGCGGACGTATGATTTGCGTGATCCGGGAAAATGGCGTTGGCCGGGCGTGTTACGTGACTACTGAAAATGGAATTGTGGGAAAACGGAAATTGTTTGATGCCAATATTCCCGTATTTTCAAGCTTTAGCAGAAAAGAAAAATTTGAGTTTTAGAACTCCAATGTTGACAGCGTTAACAATAGTGGGCTAGTTATATGTTGCGGCAAAAAAGGGTGATAGACACCCTTTATTAACCATGAATGGCTATTACATGGGGTGAATTTAAAAATCAATCACCTGCCGAGGAAAAAACCGGGTTCTGGAAAATGAAAAAAATACACCTTTTAGCAACGGCTACTGTCGCGACAATGCTGATTTCTCAGCAGTTATTACATGCTGAAACTTTGAAAAGCGCGATGGCAACTGCCTATCTCAATAATCCAACGTTACAGGCACAGCGGGCTTCCCTAAGGGCTCTTGATGAAACGATAAATCAGGCAAAGGCCGGATGGCGGCCTTCGGTTATCGGCTCTGGCCAGTATGGGTACAAACATTCTGCAACGGTTGGAACCTTTGCGTCCAGCGGTGATAGAAACCCTAGAAGTATGACGCTAGAGGTCAGACAACCGGTTTTCAAGAGCATGCAGACGGTAAACTCAACCAGTGAAGCCCGGAATAATGTTAATGCGGCGCGCGAGCAATTAACGTCTGTTGAGCAACAGATTCTTCTGGATTCGGTTACCGCCTATATGGGGGTTCTACGGGATATTGCCGTTCTGGAACTCACTAATAATAATGTTGCCGTGTTGAGGCGTCAGCTTGAAGCCAGCGAAGACAGATTCCGGGTTGGAGAGATAACCCGCACGGATGTGGCCCAGTCAAAAGCCCGCCTGTCCCGGTCAATTTCAGAAAAAATCAAAGCAGAGGCGACCCTGACGGCTAGCCGGGCGGCCTACCGCAAAACAGTGGGAAATTCTCCTGCGAGTCTGGAACAACCTGCTAGCCTGCCCCCGATGCCGGCCTCGGAAGAGGCAGCGCAGGAAATCGCGAAACAATATAATCCACGGCTTGTTGCGGCACTTTATACGGAGAAGGCGGCACGATATAACGTTAAAAAACAATACGGCGGCTTGGGTCCAACCGTGGATGTGGTCGGGCGCCTAAGCAAAAGCTGGGAAAACTTCAGCACAATTGATCAGTCTACATCAAAGGAAATACTGGCTCAGCTAACAGTGCCACTCTATCAAAGTGGTTCTGTTTCCTCGCGTATCCGGCAATCCCGACAAATTGAAAATCAACGCCGTTTGGAGGCATTATCCGTTGAGCGTGATATTGAGGAACTGGTCCGAAATGCCTGGGAAGGCTATCGTGAGGCAACGGCGCGGATTGCGTCTTCTGAGGATCAGGTGACGGCCAATGACATTGCTCTTGAGGGAGTGCGGCAGGAATCCGAGGTGGGGTCAAGGACAACGCTTGATGTTCTGGATGCAGAGCAGGAATTACTTGATTCACGGGTAAGTTTGGTCAGAGCGCAAAGAGACCAGTTTGTGGCGGCCTATACCCTGCTATCGTCCATAGGTAAGCTTACCATGCAAGATTTACAGCTTGATGTGACGCCTTATGACCCTAGTCGTAATACGGAAAATGTGGAAAATAAAATTTTCGGTTGGGGAATTGATAAAGAATAGGGCCATAGAATCTGTCCTAAATACCATTTTAAGCCATTTTAAAAACGATCTAGGGATATTTTAGTTCCATAAGGTCGTTTTTTTTTATATATGTAACTCTATATGCAGTTTATGCAGGATATTTGGTGTTTAAAAATGAGGGATAGCACCTTGAGAGGCGAGGAATCAGACGAATGAGTGAAACGGAAGGCCAGGAAGAGCCCACGATGGAAGAGATTCTTGCGTCAATTCGGAAGATAATTTCTGAAGATGACGTGGAAGAGGGGGAGGAGACCAAAGTGACTGAGCCAGAACCAGAGCCAGAAGAAGCGGTTGAACCTGAACCCGAACTCGAACCAGATGTGGACATCGAATTGGAAGAAGATGATCAGGTTTTGGAACTTACGGAAGAAGTTGAGGAAGAAGTCGAACCTGAGCCGGAACCTGAGCCGGAACCGGAACCTGAGCCAGAACCTGTAGCGGCTGCGGCACCGCAGATGGCTATTGATGATGTGGACCCTGCGGATGAGGAAGATGTATTAATGTCTGACGAATCTGCTTCTTTAGCTATGGATCAGTTCGGTGTCTTGTCGGAACTTCTTACCACGGGGTATCAGGGGGCCGGGAACACATTGGAAGACCTGGTACGGGAAATGTTAAAGCCGATGCTGAAAGTCTGGCTTGACAAGAATTTGCCGCCCATCGTGGAGCGGATGATTGCCAAGGAAATTGCCCGCCTAGCCAGAACCAAGAAACCCTAGACTTATATGGTCTGACATAATTATGAATATGAAGGGCCTTGAAGGGCTCTTCTCTTTTTTAAGCTGTTTTATTAATTTGAAAAGATCTGAATAATGCCTGAACAACAGGAAATTGCTGCAAAGCTCGATAAAACATTTGATTTCCACGCTTCTGAAACGCGGATTTATGATAATTGGGAAGCCAAAGGCGCTTTTAAACCCGGCCGGACGGATGGTGAGCCCTTCACAATCGTCCTGCCGCCGCCCAATGTAACCGGAAGCCTGCATATGGGCCATGCGCTAAATCATACGCTGCAGGATATATTGATCCGGTTCGAGCGTATGCGGGGCAAAGATGTGCTGTGGCAACCGGGCATGGACCATGCGGGTATCGCGACCCAGATGGTGGTGGAACGGCAACTGGACGCGGAAGGCATCACCCGCCATGATCTGGGCCGGGATAAATTCGTCGAACGGGTGTGGCAGTGGAAAGAAGAATCCGGCGGTATTATCTTTAACCAGATGCGCCGCCTTGGCCAGTCCTGTGACTGGAGCCGCAGCCGATTTACCATGGATGAGGGCTTCGCCGCCGCCGTTCTAAAGGTTTTTGTCGAGCTGTATAAACAGGATCTGATCTATAAAGCCAAACGCCTTGTTAATTGGGACCCCAAGCTGAAAACCGCCATTTCCGATCTTGAGGTGGAACAGCGGGAAGTCAATGGTCATTACTGGCATTTCAAATATCCGGTGGACGGCGAAGAAGGCCGTTTCCTGACCGTGGCCACAACCCGTCCTGAAACCATGCTGGGCGATGTGGCGGTGGCGGTGCATCCGGACGATGAACGGTATCAGGATTTAGTTGGCAAGACCCTCACTTTGCCACTTGTGGGCCGGACATTGATTGTGGTCGCGGACGAGCATGCGGATCCGGAGAAAGGCTCCGGCGCAGTGAAAATCACCCCGGCCCATGATTTTGACGACAATATGGTCGGCAAACGTCATGATCTGGAAGAAATCAATATCTTTGATGATGAAGCCCGGACCAATGACAGGGTGCCGGAAAAATATCAAGGCTTAGACCGGATGGAAGTCCGCAAGATGGTTGTTGCGGATATGGACGCCCTTGGCCTGTTGGAGAAGGTCGAGGATACGGTTCATATGGTGCCTTATGGCGATCGTTCAGGGGTCGTGATTGAGCCGTGGCTGACCGATCAATGGTATGTGAATGCCGAAGTTCTGGCCAAGCCCGCCTTGGAAGCCGTTGAAAAAGGCGATACCAAATTCGTGCCTAAGAACTGGGAAAAAACCTATTACGAATGGATGCGCAATATTGAGCCTTGGTGTATTTCCCGTCAGCTCTGGTGGGGCCATCAGATTCCCGCATGGTACGGCCCGGACGGCGAAATCTTTGTCTGTATGACAGAGGAGGACGCTCGCGAGGCGGCCTTGGCCCATTACGGCGAAGAAAAACCACTGATCCGGGACCCGGATGTTTTGGACACATGGTTTTCATCGGCACTCTGGCCCTTTGGTACTTTGGGCTGGCCGGACAAAACGCCGGAGTTACAGAAGCATTATAAAACCGATGTATTGATCACCGGCTTTGATATTATTTTCTTCTGGGTGGCGCGTATGATGATGGACGGTATTCATTTCATGGATGATGTGCCATTTCATACGGTTTATGTCCATGCGCTGGTCCGGGATGAACATGGGGCTAAAATGTCAAAATCCAAGGGCAATGTCATTGACCCTCTTGATCTGGCTGATAAATTCGGGGCTGATGCCCTGCGCTTTACCTTGGCGTCCATGGAGGCACAGGGACGCGATATTAAAATGTCTGAAAAGCGGGTTGAGGGCTACCGAAACTTTGGCACCAAGCTGTGGAATGCGGCGCGTTTTTGTGACATGAATGGCTGCTTTGATAACCTTGATCCGGCCTTTGATCCGGCAAAGGTGAGCCTTGCGGTCAACAAATGGATCATAGGCGAAATGGTCAAGGCTGTGGCAGACGTGACCAAATCTCTTGAGGCCTTTCGCTATAATGATGCAACAGCGGCGATTTACCATTTCACATGGGGCACTTTCTGTGACTGGTATGTGGAATTGATCAAACCGCTATTTTTTGGCGAAAATGAACAGGCGAAAGTCGAAACCCGCAATACGGCGGCATGGGTCATGGATCAGATTCTAAAGGCCCTGCATCCCTTTATGCCCTTCATTACCGAGGAAATATGGGGCAGTCTACACACAGACCGGGATACGGACCTGATCGTTGCGGATTGGCCGACACAGGATGCAGGTCTGATTGATGAGGCGGCGGCGCAGGAAATCAACTGGGTCATCGGTTTGGTGTCTGATATTCGTACCGCGCGGGCGGAAATGAACGTTCCGGCGGGGGCTAAGCTCACCATGCTGGTACAGGGGGCGGCCACAACCACTAAGAAAATTCTTGATAATCAGGGTGATGTTATCCGGCGTCTGGCGCGCCTTGAAAGCATCAACCTCCATGACGGCGCGGCTCCTAAAGGCGCGGTTCAGGTCGTGGTTGGCGAGGCGACTTGCTTCATGCCTCTGGCTGGTGTGATTGATATTGCGGCGGAAAAGGCGCGGCTGAATAAAAATCTGGACAAGCTGCTCAAAGAAATCGGCGGCATTTCAGGCCGTCTGAATAATGAGGCCTTCATGGCCAAGGCCCCGGAAAATGTGGTGGCGGATAACCGCACAAACCTTGCCGAGGCTGAACAGAAAGCCG
>JAADFR010000095.1 GCA_013152755.1 Alphaproteobacteria bacterium | reverse complement strand
GCCCTTGACCCTGACGCCGCGCGGGAGATCATTGACAAGGCCAAATCCTTAAAAGCCACCGCCACCGAAGAAGGCCACGGCAAAGGCTTTGTCCATCCCGACCGGCCATTGGCAGACAAAAGTCTGGCCATGATATTTGAAAAACCATCTACCCGCACCCGGGTATCCTTTGAAATGGCCATGCATCAGCTGGGCGGTACCGCCATCGTATTACAGGGCAATGACATGCAGCTTGGCCGGGGCGAAACCGTGAGCGACACCGCACAGGTATTATCCGGCTTTGTGGATGCGGTGATGTTGCGAGCGGACAGCCACGAATCCCTGCTGGAAATGGCCGAACATGCGGCGGTACCGGTGATTAACGCCCTGACCGATTTTTCCCATCCCTGTCAGGTGATGGCCGATGTGCTGACCTTTGAGGAACATCGCGGGTCCATCAAGGGCAAGAAAATCGCCTGGTCCGGGGACGGTAATAATGTGGCCGTGTCATGGATTCATGCGGCGGTGTTATTTGACTGCGAGCTGGTTCTCGCCTGTCCGAAAGAATTTTCGCCGCCAACGCAAGTTCTGGAATGGGCAACAAACAATGGCGGCAAAGTACGCCTGACCCACGCCCCGGATGAGGCCGCAGACGGCGCCGACTGTATCATCACCGACACATGGATTTCCATGGGGGATAAAAATGTGGACGACCGCATTGCCATTCTGACCCCCTATCAGGTCAACCGAAAGCTGATCCGGCGCACCAACAAGGACAGCCTGTTCATGCATTGCCTGCCCGCCCACCGGGGCGAGGAAGTGACCGACGAGGTCATCGATGGCCCCCGGTCCGTGATCTGGGAAGAAGCCGAAAACCGCCTTCATATCCAGAAAAGCATCCTGATGTGGTGTTTTGGCAAATGACCCTGCCCCCGCTTTATCATGACAGCTGCCTCGCCTTTCAGATCGAGGGACAGGATATAAAAGGCCGGATCATCCGGCTGGACCATTGCCTGAATGAGGTTCTGGGCAACCATGATTATCCGGATGATGTGAAGAGGGAATTGGGGCAGGCCATGGCGCTCTCGGCTCTGCTGGGCAGCATGATGAAATATGACGGCATCCTGACCCTACAACTGAAAAGCGACGGCAGAATCCAGACATTGGTCAGCGATTTTTCCACCGATGGCAGCGGTAGCGGCGTGGTGCGCGGCTATTGCGGCCTGTCGGACGAGGACGGGAACGACAAACCCCTTCTGGGCATGGGCCAGCTTATGATCACCATGGACCAGGGCCAATATATGGACCGCTATCAGGGTATTGTTGCCCTGCAAAATCATTCCCTGAAAGAATCTGCCGAGGAATATTTTCAGACCTCTGAACAGCTGCCCACTCATCTGATGATAAGCTGCGACCGGGACGCGGGCGGCCATTGGACGGCGGCGGCGATTATGATACAGCATCTGGCAGGAGGCAACCACGAACAGGCTCGCGACCATTGGGCCACGGCCACAATCCTGCTGTCCAGCATCAAAAAGGCGGAGCTTCTGGATAGTAGCCTGTCCTTGCAGGATATTTTACTGCGCCTGTTTCATGAAAGCGGGGTCCGGGTCTTTACCGCCACAGAAATGCGGTCCGGCTGTCGCTGCTCTGAAAAGAAACTGCGGTCCGTACTGGCCAGCTTCACCGCCGAAGAATTACAGGACTGCGCCGAGAACGGCATCATCACCATGACCTGTGAATTCTGTATGACCGATCACAAGTTCGAGCTGAAGAAGCTGATAAACTGAGCCAAAGCGAATACTCGGAAACCCATTATTTTCTCATATTATATGACAACGGATAATGCGTAGTATGTTCAATTCTCTATAGGGTCTGTACGGGCCACATCACCACGAATAAGTCTAAAAACAGTTGCCGTCACTACCCCCATATACAGATATAACCCAGTACTTGGATCAAATATAAAATCGCTTAGGTCTTCAAAAGCCATTAGTTCAAAGTCTATATTTAATTTTATATACATGAACATTCTAGGAACTTGTACAAATATAAATGCAGAGACGAACCCAGCAATAGCATAATGATATAGTTTATTTTTATTTTGATTTATTAGGAATTTCTCGGCTGGAATTCCCAAAACAAGAGTGAGTGGAGTCCCGATAATTATAATAAGTTGCCATAACATGAAGGGGTTGAAGGAACCCACAAAGATATCCCCTTCACGTGTCACGGAAAGTGGAATTATAAAAACAATAAGACCTGCAAGTGCAGGCGCAAATAGTAAAGCGATAAAACGTCTTATTTTTGTTTCCGTCATATGAAAACCTTAAGAGCATTAATTGGTTATTTCAATGCTTAAACCACTTCAATAACCGCTTCCAATTGAAAGAAAGCTCTCGTTTCTTTCAATAAATACCCCGCTCGACTATCTATATCCCCTTCATCAATCCCCCGTCACAGGCGATGGCCTGACCGGTGATATAGGCGGCGCGGTCCGAGCAGAGGAAGGCCACAAGGTCGCCAAGTTCTGGTGGCTGGCCCAGCCGTTTTGCCGGAATACTGGCGGCCACCTTATCCAGATCAAGGCCAAGACCGGTCATGCGGTCGGTCAGGATAAAGCCCGGCATCACCGCATTGACGGTCACCCCGGTTCCGGCAACCTCTGCGGCAATGCTGTTGATCAATCCATGGATGCCCGCCCGGAGCGCATTGGAATAGAGCAGGTTCGCCACCGGTTCCTCGGCGGCAAAAGAGGTGATAACAACAATCCGGCCCCAGCCTTTGGCTTTCATGGGGTCCAGAAAGGCGCTCAGCATTTCTATGGTAAAATGAAACAGCTGATCCGCCGCCGTCCGCCAGCCCTCCGGCGTGGTGTCGGCAAAAGTCGCCGGGGCCGGACCGCCGGTATTGATCACCAGAATATCCGGATTGCCAATCGCCGCCCGGCTTTTGTCAACGCAAGCCAGCACCCCGGCCCGGTCCGACAGGTCAGCCATAACCGGGACCGCGTCAATGGTTTCAGCGGCCTTGTGCAACATCGCCTCGTTACGGGCGACAATGGCGACTTTGGCGCCCTCCTGTGACAGGGCCGCCGCACTGGCATAGCCTAGCCCTTTAGAGCCCCCGGTGACCAAAGCTGTTCGTCCGTTGATATTCAAATCCATAATAAAATCCTCCTAATTATCCAGCCAGCGGGTGAATTTTTCCGCAGATGGCCTTTCTTTCTGCCGTATTTCCTTGGCCGAATGGCCCAGATAAATAAAGCCAACCAATTGTGTATCCTCATCAAAGCCCAAAGCCTGTGCCGTCTCCGCCGCATAGGTAAAGCTGCCTGTGCGCCATATGGCCGCCAGCCCCATATCCGCCGCCGCAAGCAGAATATTCTGACAGGATGCCGAAACGGCGGCCACATCCTCCACCATCAAAGCTTGCTTACAGTCGGATTTTGCCGCCCCCGCCACAATGATCACCGGGGCGCGAAAGGGCTTTTTCCGAATTTTATCAAGGAATTTTGTATTTTTCGGGCTGTCCGGATCGTCCATATCTTTGGCCAGATGAGCCGCCATGACGTCACCCAGTTTGGCGCGGCCCGCCCCCCGGATCACCAGAAACCGCCACGGGTCCGTACGGTGATGCACCGGCACACAAACCGCCGCATCCAACAGGCGGCGAATGCCCGCCGGGTCAATATCCTGTTCCGACATAAGCGCATGACTGTTGCGATTTTTTATGGCCTCAATTATGGACATATTATTCCTGACCTTTCATCACAGCCCGCAAGCGGTCCATAAATTCTGTGCAGGCGGTCATTTCTGACCGGGCGATATATTCGTCGGGCTTATGGGCCTGAAGGATGCTCCCCGGGCCGCAGACCACTGTGGGCACGCCGCCCGTGGCCTGAAATAATCCGGCCTCTGTTCCGTAGGATACCACCTCAACCGCATTCTGATTGGCCAGCGCCAGTACAAGGCTTTCCGCCGTTGATCCGCTTTGCGGCAACAGGGACGGCACAAGGGCCAATATATCCGTTTCCACCTTGGCATGATCCGCTGCTTTGGCGGTCATAGCGGGCAGGATGACCTCTGCCACATGGGCGTTAAAGCGGGTCAGTACCTCATCCTGGTCCGCGCCGGGAATGGGCCGGAAATCCCATTCAAACTCGCAGTAAGCCGGGGTGATATTAGCCGCCGTCCCGCCCTTTATCCGGCCCACATGGACCGTGGTATAGGGTGGGTCAAAACCGTCAATCACGGGCGGGCGCGCCGCCATTTCACGGGCCAGACCGTTCAGGAAACTGATCATTTCCGCCCCATACATGACCGCATTCAACCCCCGGTCGGTGCTGGAATGGGCCTCAAGCCCGTATATGCGGGTCAACAGATGGAAAATACCCTTGTGGGAATTAACCACCTTCATGCTGGTCGGTTCGCCGACAATGCAGGCCCTTGGCCGGTGGGGCATTTCCCGCACATGTTCCACAAGGCTCATGACCCCGGTACAGCCCACTTCCTCATCATAGGAAAAGGCCAGATGGAGCGGCTCCCTCAGGTCAGCCGCCACAAAATCCGGCACCGCCGCAAGGACGCAGGCGATAAAACCTTTCATGTCGCAGGTGCCGCGCCCATAGAGCAAGCCTGCCTTTTCCATCATGTCAAAGGGATCATGGGACCAGTTTTGCTCCGCCACCGGCACCACATCCGTATGACCGGACAGCATGATGCCCGGCCTGTCATCCGGGCCAATGGTGGCCATCAGATTGGCTTTGGTCTTGCCCTCATTATAGAAGGTCCGGGCCGCTATGCCGTGGTCATTCAGATAGGTGGTGACAAAGTCAATCAGGTCAAGGTTTGACTTCCAGCTTGTGGTGTCAAAAGACACCAGCTTTGCCAGCATTTCTGTTGCGGAAAAATCTTTCATTTACGGCCCTGTGTTTTTTGAAGTATAGTTTACAGCAGGAAAATATAAAAACAAAGG
>JAADFR010000094.1 GCA_013152755.1 Alphaproteobacteria bacterium | reverse complement strand
GCCTTGCGGATGCTGGTCCTGTTGCATTTCCACACTTTGGGTTATAGCCCCCTGCAACTGGCGTCCTTGTTTCTGCTTTATGAGGTCTTTGGTGTTGTCACCAATATCATTGGCGGCTGGCTGGGTAGCCGTGTCGGGCTGAATAAAACCCTCATCCTTGGACTTATGCTACAGGTCATCGCCGTCATGGCCCTGTCTTTTCTTGGGGCCGACTGGTCGCTCAGCCTTGCGGTGCCGTTTGTGGTGGCGGTACAGGGGCTATCCGGCATTGCCAAAGACCTGACCAAGATGAGCGCCAAAAGTTCCCTGAAACTGATCGTGCCGGACGGCCAGAGTTCTACCCTGTTTAAATGGGTTGCCCTGTTGACCGGATCAAAAAATACCCTGAAGGGCATAGGTTTCTTTCTAGGCGGTTTAATGCTTTCTGTGATGGGGTTTGCAGCCGCACTATGGGCCATGGCGGGGCTTCTGATCCTGATCATCATTCCGGCTCTGATCTTTCTGACCCCGGCACTTGGTAAAAGCCCGCAGAAGACTCGTTTCCGCGAAATTCTGTCAAAAAGCAGGTCCATAAACCTGTTGTCTGCCGCCCGGTTTTTTCTGTTTGGGGCCCGTGATATATGGTTCGTGGTCGCCCTGCCCCTATTCCTCTATGAAAATATTGGGCTGAGCTTTGCACAGGTGGGCGGGCTGATGGCTCTTTGGGTCATATGCTATGGTTGCGTACAGTCCGCCGCCCCCATGATCATTAAAAAATCACCGGATGGCCGAAGCCGGGAAGTGGCGGAAAACAAACGCTGGGTTTTTGCCTTGGCCCTGATACCTTTCGGGATTGTGGTTGCCCTGAAATCCGGACTATCCCCGGACTATTCACTCTTGGTCGGGCTGGCCATATTCGGCATTGTTTTTGCCATTAATTCCGCCCTCCATTCCTACCTGATTCTCGCCCTTACCCATAATGATCATATTGCCGTCACGGTTGGATTTTATTATTCAGCCAATGCGGGCGGACGGCTGGCGGGGACGCTTCTATCGGGGCTGATCTATCAATATGGTGGGCTTACGGCCTGTTTGATAGGCTCCGGCATTATGCTGGTGCTGGCCTTTACCTTGAGCCTGTTCATTCCTGCCCGTGAAACTTAAAACAGTCGTTTTAAGTTTCTTTTTGCAGGGCTTTGTGGCACAATTCAGGTAAATATAACGGGAGACTTAAATACATGCTTGGACTCATGCAGGATCGGCCCTTGCTGATCACCACCATAATGGAATATGCGGCACATTATCATCGCGACTGTGAGATCGTCACCAAAGCAGTGGAGGGCGGCATCCACAGGACCACATATGGTGAGGTCGCCAAAAGATCGGCCAAGCTCGCCCATGCACTGGCAAAACTGGGCATCCGTTACGGCGACTGTATCAGCACATTGGCCTGGAATACCTATCGCCATCTGGAACTTTATATGGCGGTACCTTGTATGGGATCGGTGCTGAATACGGTAAATCCACGCCTGTTCCCGGAACAGATCACCTATATCCTGAACCATTCCGAAGCCAAGGTTCTCTTTCTGGATATAACCTTTGTGGCTCAGGTGGAAAAGCTGGCCGATACGCTGTCCCATATAGAACATATCGTCATCATGACCGACCGCGCCCATATGCCGGAGACCTCCTTAAAGAATGTAATCTGTTACGAAGATTTTATCGCGCCAGAGGATGAAGATTTTGACTGGCCGGAGTTTGATGAGAATACAGCAGCGGGCCTATGCTATACCTCCGGCACAACGGGGGAGCCGAAAGGGGCCCTCTATAGCCACCGCAGTACGGTTCTGCACACCTATAGCACCTGCTCCAAGGACAGCCTTGGCATATCAAAAACTGATGTGGTTTTTCCCATTGTACCCATGTTTCACGTCAATGCCTGGGGCACACCCCATGCCGCCGTTATGACCGGAAGCAAACTTGTCCTGCCGGGCGCAGATATGACCGGAGAGAATTTCTATAACCTGATCAAGGATGAGGGCTGCACCATATCGCTGGGCGTGCCCACCATCTGGCTTGCCCTGTTACAATATGTCAAGACGCTGGATAATGAAGATTTAACCAGCCTGCCTATTGAGCATTTTGTCATTGGCGGCGCGGCGGCGGCCCCCAGCCTGATCAAGGATATGGAAGAAACTTTTGACGCCAATGTCCTGCATGCCTGGGGCATGACAGAAACCAGCCCGCTTGGCTCGGTCAATCGGCCACTGGCGAAACATGCCCATCTGTCCGATGCCGAAAAAATGGCCTTTAAAACCAAGCAGGGCCGCCCGCCCTATGGCATCGAAATGAAGATCGTTGATGATGACGGCAATAAATTGCCCCGGGACGGGGTGGCCTTTGGCCGCCTTATGGTCCGTGGCCCATGGGTTGCCAAGGCCTATTTCAAACAGCCGGGCCTGAATATTCTGGATGAGGGCGGCTATTTTGATACCGGCGATGTGTCCACATTGGATGAGGACGGTTATATGACCATCGTGGACCGGTCCAAGGATGTGATTAAATCCGGCGGTGAATGGATTTCCTCAATTGATCTGGAAAATGTGGCCCTTGGTCATCCTGAGGTGGGCCAGGCCGCCGTTATCGGCATTTTCCATCCCAAATGGCAGGAAAGACCCCTGTTGATCATTCTGGCCAATCCCGGCACATCGCCCACCAAGGAAAGCATCCTTGACTATCTGAACGGCAAGATCGCCAAATGGTGGACGCCCGATGATGTGGTCTTCATCGATGAAATGCCCCATACCGCCACCGGAAAAATTCAAAAACGCGACCTGCGCGATATGTTCAAGGATTTTAAATTCTCAGAATAATTTCTTCGGCTGAAAGAAAGTTGACAGGAACCGGACCAGAAACAACCCGTAAGCCACAATCCAGAGGCCGCCGGCACTGTCCAATATGCCGGCGTAACTGTCCGGCAATATCAGGGGCAGGATAACCCGGCTCACTGCCGCCAGATTGATGCACAGGAATATTATTGTCAGGATTTTCTCATTATTCAGCGGCAACCCGGAATGGCCCAAAGTAGCCCGTGACATGACCCCTAATGTCAATGACCCCACTGCCCCGACCGTAAAGGCATGCACAGCATAGCTGATGGGCGCGTCCCCGGTAAAGCTGAAATAAGCCATCAGCAGGAACCCCAGCGGAATCCAGAAATAGCCCATATGCAGAATGAACAGCAAGGGATCATGGGCCACTTTCCAGCCTTTCCAGCTTAAAGACCGCGCCAAAGTTACCACCCCGGCGAAGGCAGAAATACTGCCAATGATCATATCCCCGGCACTGAACAGAAAAGCCACGGCAAGCCCGAAAATTGACAGGGCCGACAGGGGCAGGAGAATAGCGGGAGTCGATGTCGTGAGAGCAGGATATTTCCCCTTGGTAAAGTTGGGAATGATGCGCCCGCCGATCACATTCATCAGAAAAACAATAAACAAGACCGCCGCCAGAAATATCTGCTTCACGTCAATAGCCAGCATATCATACGCTGCCAGATGGCTGGCAATATTCAAAGCGGCAAACAGCAACAGCACCACGGGCAGGAAATAATTCCGCTTGTTCTTGCTGCCCAACAAGGCAGAAACTATACCCCATATGGCAAGGGGCAGAAAAATACCGTCCACAATTACCGGCAACCACAGGGGCAGCAGGTCGCTGAAAAATACGCTCAGCCGCCCCAATATCCAGATCAACCCAAGCCCGGCCAGCGCCGCACCCGTGGGCGTTGGCCGTCCGGTCCAATTGGGGACGGCGGTATAGAGAAAGCCCACAATCACGGCGACCACAGTACCGAAAATCATTTCATGCTGATGCCAGCTCGCCGGGGCAAAACGGGACGGCAAATAATCCCCCACCCCCGTCACCAGAAAAACCCAATAGCCAAGAATCAAAACCGCCGACAGGGCAGCAAGCGGGAAAAATACCCGGTAGCCAGCGGAGAAAAGAACGACAGGTTGCGAAGAGGATTGGGTCATGAGGAACTCTATGGTCATTAAGGATGGTTGGATAATAGTCCCGTTTTAATCCTCAAGGCAAGCCATATAATCGACATAATCCGCCGCCATATTATCCATCGTCAAAAGAGGGACGGCTATGATTAATCTTAAATATTACCTGAAGTACCTATATCTGCTCTGTGGTTTTTTTGCCGTTCAAACGGCATCGGCAGAAGACATAGACCTCCAGTCCCTTATTGATCAGTCCTACAATAATCTGACTTCTTTCAAGAGCGGAGACAAGCCCCCGGCCCCGCGTATTGATTTGAAACAGGATAGCATTTTTGCTGCCGCGCAGAAGGCTACACTATCACGCAAGGATATTTTACTGGCCGACGATATATATGACCTTCACGCCATCGTGGCCTATCTTACCGCCCGCAAAATGATCGCTTATCAACAGACTAACCCGGAAATTAATATTACAATACCGAGGAAAAGTACGGAAAACCTGCTGGTCGGTGTGGCAACATTGGCCGCCATGCTGGCAGCCGATGATAATTATAATTATAACAGACCTAATGACCGGAACGATCTTGGCAACCTAAATCGCTATCCCGACACCGTGATGTCGCTGCCCGAGTCCAAAACTGTACGGGTCCCCCTGAAACGGCACAACAGCCAGATCGACCGGCTGGCCATAACCCTGTTAACCCGCGCGGGCATATGCCCCAGCCATTACAAGGATATTATGGAAAAGGTTTATTTCTCTGATACCACAAACCCTCCTGTCACTTGGCAACGGCTGGAAGAAATCGACCTCAACCTGAAACCAAAAGACAACTGTGATCAGGATTTCGCCCCCTTGAATGACAAATTCCTGAAGGCCAAACAATCATTACTAAAATAATATATTCCTAAAAACTAAAATTTACTGTGGCCCCCATCCGAGAATGCTGGGCAGTATTACTGTAGAATAATCACAGCAACTTTCCCTCTACCAGACGGCACACCCCCACATGATCAATTTTTCTCGCCAAAACAGGTACCTGCTCCACGACTAGGATGGTTTTTGGCAGCATCAGGTCGGGCAGGCCCTCGGCCTTGATCTTCTGTGAAATGAGGCTGCGTTCGGCCTCTTTACAGTCGGTCAGCAGAATAATCTGCTCGCCCTTTTTGTCATCGGGTATAGCAACGGTGGCATGGAGATTATCGGGCCAGAGGGACGCGGCAACGGCCTCTGATGCCGCAAGTGACACCATTTCCCCGGCAATCTTGGCAAAGCGTTTTGCCCGGCCCTTGATGGTCACATAGCCTTCGTCGTCTATCTCTACAATATCACCGGTATCATACCAGCCCCCCTCCGGCGGCACCAATTCGCCCGGATTATCCATCAAAAGATACCCCCGCATCACATTAGGGCCGCGCACCACCAACCGACCACCGTCCGCAATGC
>JAADFR010000093.1:23477-24796 GCA_013152755.1 Alphaproteobacteria bacterium | reverse complement strand
TCCCGGATAATCAGCGAGGCCCCGATATTGGACGAGAAGGTAAATACCTCCGGCACGGTCAATACCCGCCCTTTGGCATGATCATCATGGATGGTCCGGCCCCCAACTTTTAAAGGTTCCGTCGCATCAAAGCCGTCATTCAATTTGACCACTCCGGAATCCAGCGCCATGGCAATGGTGAAGCTCTTGAAACCGGACCCCATTTCATAGGGCTCCAGAATATTGCGATTTTTCATTTCCGGCGCATCGGGGCGAATGGATTCATTGGCATCAAAGTCCGGCAGTGACGTCATGGCCAGCACTTCGCCCGTATTGACGTCCATCACGATTCCCGCAGCCCCCTTGGCGGAGAATTTTTCCATGGCGTAGCTCAGTTCCTCACGCATGATATATTGCACCCGCAGGTCAAGGGAGAGATAAAGTGGCTCGTTTGAGCGTTCCGGATTTGACAGGTGATCATTAAAGAATTTTTCAACTCCGGCCTGTGGTTTGTTATCCACATCCACATAACCCAGCACGTGGGAGGCGAGCCGCCCCTGCGGGTAAACCCGCTTTTCCGCATCCTCAAGGATAAGGCCCGGTTCCCCCAGCGCATTGACCTTCCAGACCTGTTTCGGGGTCAGGTTACGTTTAAGATAGAGAAAATGCCGGGACGATTTGAGCTTGTTCAGCACCCGTGTCCGGTTCAATTCCGGCAGGACAGCAACAATTTTCCCGGCCACCTCCAGAGGGTCCGTGATCAGCCTTGGCCGCACCGCCAATGAGGGCGCCGACAGGTTTGTTGCCAGAATGATGCCGTTACGGTCCAATATATCGGCCCGGTCCCGGACGATTTCCACCTTGTCAGACCCGACCTGTGTGATCCGGTCTGAAATATCCTCAAACATACTGATGGACACCAGCCGGAGCCAATACAGAAAAGCCCAGCACGAACAGGAACATCGGCACGATCAGACGATTGCGCGCCACCTCTATGGCGGCGGATTTGGCGCCTTCAATATGAAGGTCGGCTGATCTCATTTCTCTGTCTCCAATTTAAGGGAGATGCGCTCATAAAAGCCGGCCTTTTTATCTTCAGTTTTCTGGATTGGTTGCTTTCGGGTCACCGGAAAAGAGGCCAGTACGGTTGGTCGATCAAATTTCTTTTTCTCAAAACGGGGCTTTTCCTGTGGCAGCAACACTGGAAATTCATCCACCGGGAGGGAGGCCCGCTGAACCCCGTCCCGGCCCGCGATGCCATTGATCGAAGACGCCATTTGATAGGGACGCGTGGGGGAAAGCGCCAGAAAACGCTGGCTTAGTTTTTGCAGACGTTTCGG
>JAADFR010000093.1:0-23362 GCA_013152755.1 Alphaproteobacteria bacterium | reverse complement strand
CTATAGACGGTGCCCGCTGAAATCATCACCATTAACACAAAAAAACCTGCAACTATCCTGATCATTTTTCATCTCCGGTTTTGTCACTTTTCCTGTCACTCCCCCAAGGGGCAGTAGCCGTCCGGCGCGCACAACGCAGCTTTGCCGACCGGGAGCGGATATTCTGTTCTATTTCCTGCTTGGACGGCTTCATGGGACCCCGAACAATCATCTCAAAAGAAGGAACACTGTCATCTGCATTATCCTCTGGTTGGGGCAAATGCCGGGAACCACGGGATTGGATACCACTCCTCCGCTTGAAGAATTTTTTGATGATCCGGTCTTCCAGTGAATGAAAGGAGATCACACATAACCGGCCCCGAGCGGCCAGAATCCGTTCCGCCGCCATAAGCCCCCGGTCCAGCTCGCCCAATTCATCATTGACATAAATGCGCAAGGCCTGAAATGTTCTGGTGGCCGGATGTATTTGCTTGCGACCCTTGATATATTTCTTATAGCCCACAGCCTTTTCAATGATATTGGCCAGCTGTGCCGTACGGGTGATCCGAGCCACGGCGCGGGCCTCAACAATGGCGCGGGCAATACGGCGGGATTTCTTTTCCTCACCAAATTGATAGATAACATCGGCCAGCTCGCCCTCGGCCATGTCATTAACCACATCTTCGGCGCTTAAGCCCTGATCGCTCATCCGCATGCTGAGCGGGCCGTCATTCTGAAAGGAAAACCCGCGTTCTGCATCGTCAAACTGCATGGAGGAGACCCCAATATCCAGCATGACACCATTGACAGCTTCGACCTGCTGTTCGCTCAGCAATTCCGCCATGCGTGAGAAACATCCGGGCAGCAAATGGAAGCGGCCAGGGAATTCTTCCGCCATATTCTTTGCGGTTTCCGCCACCGCCGGATCACGGTCGATGGCATAAACGGTGCAGTCTGCGGCTTCCAGCAAAGCCCTGCTGTAACCACCGGCACCAAAGGTACCGTCCACATAGACCTCTCCGGCCACGGGGGCCATAAGGTCAAGGACTTCGCCGCCCATAACGGGGAAATGACGGGGGTCATGGGGTATGTCTGGCGCTACATTCATGCTCCCTCCTCCCCCAATATGGTGGCTTCATATTCTTCCGGTGACAAGATTTGAAAGGTACGGCCAAACCCGACAAAAACCGCCCGGTCCGTGATCCCCGCATGCTTCATCAATTCCTGTGGCAGGACGATCCGACCGTCCCCGTCAAAGGAGATGGTCAGGCTTCTGGATAAAATCTTGGCTGCCGGGTCAAGGGGCCGGCGCGGCGTGGTGATCATATCGAAATTGCTCAGACGGTTACTGATCTCGCCCAGATACTGATAATCAAAGCCGTCAATGGCTTTGCTGACAAGGGAGGGCAGGACAGTTATGGATTGATCATCAGCGGGCAGCGTCGCACGGAAAGCCGCCGGAATGGAAACCCGGCCTTTCTTATCCACCTTATTGGTGTATGTCGACGTAAATAATGGCATTACCTGCCCCATATTGATATTATCTGATTATGTTAAAAGCGTCCCTTCGCTCCTCACCCTACATACCATACGGGATAACATGGTATTGGATGGGTAGTCAATGGGATTAGATGGTACTCAACCATGGTTAAAAATAGGTTAATCAGGGGGGACAGACAGGAATCCGTCTTGTTTCTAACGGGATAGGGGGATTCCACCCGCAATCGCCTGAGCTTTTGCAGGTTCAGAAAAATAATCAAGTGATTAAGTTTTTAAGGGAAAACATGGTTAACAGGCCATCACATAGCCTATCGACGGCGGGGACTCGGAAGAATCACCATCAAAGATATATTTATATACTGAACTGTAAGATTTAGTGTTTTGGCAACCGGGCTCCGACAGGCCCCAGAATTTCGACAACCTGTGACGGCGAGAGCGAAAAGGCAAGACCGATATAGCCCTCCTTTGCCCAGGCAACTTTTGACGGGATATGGGGACTGCCCTTGACCATCAGCCAGACATCACATTTGGTTTTTAACGGAAGGTCCAGCTTTACTTTAACCCCGGCCAGCGACAGGTCATAGGCCACACATTCAAATTCATAATCCCCCGTATCCAACTTGGCCTTCAGCAAAACATGCTGGCGGGCAAACTTACGGCGATTTTCTTCGCTTACTTCTTGATTGGTTTTACTCATGTTACGCAACCCTGATACTAACTCAATCCGTTGGCCAAACTGCCCAGTCCGACACGGACCTGTTCCGGATTATTTTCAAAACTCAGCCCCATAAACCCGTCAGCGGACCAGATCACCCGGGCCGTCTGCCTCAGTTTATCTTTCAGCTGTACAAAAACATTCGTTCCCTGCTCAATGGGCATATCCACTTTCAGGCGGATACCGCCCAGCGAAATATCATAGGCCGTACAGGAAAAATTAAAGTTACCGACATTTAACGTAGCCGCTTGAATGACGGTGCGCCGATTATGCTTGCGCATGGTGCTGAGCACACTTCTCACGCCTTGACTGGTTTTGCTGTCGTATGTCATTCACACCACCATCATGTTATTATTTTTAACGAATTTGCCTGATCGTATCGTTTTATCCTTAATAAAATATGAAGATGTGTAAATATTTACAAATTCTCATCAAAATAGCGTTTGATCAAATGAAGGAAATGACGTTTGCGCATCTTGTCGCTGCCCAACCGGTGGGTTTGACCGGGATAGGCCATAAAATCAAACGGGACCGCATTCTTCTGTAATTCATCCAACAACATGGTGCTGTTGTTAAAAATTACATTATCATCAGCCATACCATGCACAAGCAACAGCTTGCCAGACAGACCTTTCACATAGGGAAAAACACTGCTTTTGTCGTAGCCGGACTTGTTCTTATCCGGTTGTCCCAGATAGCGTTCCGTATAGGCCGTATCATACAGGCGCCATTCGGTCACCGGCGAACTTGACACCCCGACCTTGAATATTTCCGGGGCCTTGAACAAGCTCATCAGGGTCATATAACCGCCGTAGCTATGGCCCTGCACACCGATACGGTTCGGATCAACAAAATCAACCCCTTTCAGGAATTTGGCCCCCGCCACTTGATCCGCAACCTCTACCTTGCCGAACTGCCGGTAGAGTGCCCCCTCAAACGCCGTGCCGCGATTTTTACTGCCCCGGTTATCAAGGGTAAAGACGATATAGCCGCTTTGGGCTAAAATCTGGTGAAACGGCTTATCCCAGCTACGTTTGACAAGCTGCACCCCAGGCCCACCGTAAAGGGCAAAAATCACCGGATATTTCCGGCCCTTTACCATATGGGCCGGTTTATACATCCGGTAATATAGCTCATCACCGCCCGGTCCTTTGAAATGGCCGAACTCAGGCGTGATATGAGCTTTACGGTAAGGGAAATAGGGATGCCCCTTTATCAGCTTATTCTGATCAATCCAGCTTAAAAGGTCGCCGCTTTTATTACGGATGGAGACTTGTGGCGGGGTTACGGGGTCCGAATAATAATCAATATAATCCGTCCCCTCTTTTGGAAAAACAAAATAATGCCACCCACCGCCCTGTGACAGGCGCACAGGGGTTTCAGTTTTGGCCTTCAACAGGTTAACCCGATAGAGATGCTGTTCAAGGGGCGTGTCCATATTGGCGGAGAAATAGACATCGCCGCTTTCCTCATCCACCTGCTGAATCTTGGCCACCACCCATTTTCCTGCGGTCACTTGACCGATCAATGTGCCGTCAGATTTATAATGATACAGATGGTTAAAGCCGCTGCGTTCCGATGCCCAGAGAAATTCCCGGCCCTTTTTCAGGAACTTTAGATTATGGTGCAAATTGACCCAATATTTGGATGTCTCCGTTAATATAGGCCGGGTTTTAGCGGTCTCCGCATCGGCAAAAAAGACATCTAGTTTCTTCTGATCCCGGCTTAAAATCTGAAAAAATATTCCGCTGTTATCAGGCACCCATTTCACCCGCGCCAGATAAATATCCTCATTTAACCCAAGGTCAACCCATTTTACCTGTCCCGTTTTAACGGTCATAATACCGAGCTTTACGGTTACATTACGTGTGCCAGCCCGCGGATAACGTTCCTCCAGAACTTTAAAATCATCCCGGCCAATCTCATAGCGCTGGCCAATATCCACCGGAGCCTCATCATACTGGACAAAGGCTATATATTCCTCATTTTCAGACCACCAATAGCCCGTATCCCGGTCCAGCTCCTCCATGGCAATAAATTCCGCACTGCCGTTCTTTATGGTTGGTGACGTTGAGCGGGTCATTTGCCGGGATTCGCCCGTGCGCACATCCACAATATGAAGGTTATGATCCAGAATATAGGATACATAATGACCCATTGGTGAAAAACGGCTGTCGGTTTCATAGGCCTCTGACTGGGTCAAGCGCTTGGCTTTGCCGTCCTGAATATCATACTGATACAGATCCCCGCCCAGTGGAAATAACAGCTTACGGCCATCCTTTGACCAGGAATAGGACACGATGCCTTTGCTGGTGATGCGCATGCGCTCCCGCCTAGCCCGTTCTTCCTGAGACAGTTTTTCAACCCCGCCGGTAATCCTCGCCGCCGCCACCAGCAGCTTTTCCGTCCTGTCCGTCAGGTTATACTCCCACAGGTCCAGAATCTTATAGTCCGCCGCACTGGGCCGAAGGAAAGTCACCCGCGCACCGTCCGGTGAGAATTTTACCATGCGCGGCGCACTGCCGGACAAGGCCGGGCTAGAGGTGATCCGTTCTATGGTCAAATCCGGTGCCGCCCAGCTGCCAGAAGTTAACAGACAAAATGAAAGGCCAAAAGCCGCGAAAAATTTATAAAATAACATGAATTATCCCGTTTAATATTTTTATATTTTGCTCAATCTACAGATTTTCTTCACGGCTGTCAGCCCTCAATCCCCGCCAGATGGTATCGGCCACGATCAGAACTGCCTCATCCGGAATATTCCGGCCATTATTTTCCAGATACTGCCGGATCAATTCCTGACATGGCCCCATCATAAGGGGTGCATATAAATAGCGCGGTAATTTCCGAATTTCCCCACGGGCAACATATTTTTTCAACAGGTCAAAAGAGGATGACAGGTATCTGTCATTCAGGGCCGCCACCTTGGCATCAAAATCCTGTGACCTGAATTCCCGCCGCACAGACAGCAGATAACGCGCCCACGAAGGATTTTCCCGCGCCCAAGACAAATGATGGGTCACCATGACCGTTATAAACGCCCGCGCCGATGGTGCGCCCTTTACCTTCTTATCCAATGGGTCCAGATAACGGGTCAGAGCCTCAAGATATAAGGCAGAGGCCAGCGATTTTTTATCGCCAAAATGATGGTAAATGCTGCCCACGCTTGCTTTTGCCCGCGTGCATATATCCTCTATCCGGGCATGTTCGATACCCTGCACCAAAAATATTTCTAAGGCCGCCTGCATAATTTCCACGCGCCTCTGATGTGTCTTAAGTCGCATTTCCATAACCTTGTTGCTTGACTCCTGTTGATAGAATATTATTCTAGAATTTAATTCTAGTAAATATATATCGAAAGTTAAAGAGGAAATATTATGACCATGTCCCTTGAGCAGCTCAAACCCTATATAGAACAGGCCATAAAATCCCAGCCTTTCTCTGTTCTCCTGAACGCCCGCATCACCCATATTGAAAAGGGTTTCGCCCAACTGGAGGTCCCTTTTTCAGAGAATTTAACCCAACAACATAGTTTCCTTCATGGCGGTGTTGTCGGCTATCTGGCCGATAACGTCTGCGCGGCGGCGGCAGCAACGGAGGTCGGTCAAGTGGTCACGCAGGAGTATAAAATAAACTTCCTAGCCCCGGCACAGGGTGAAAACTTTATCGGCAAGGGATATGTGGTCCGCGCCGGAAAGCGTCAGGTCGTCTGCCGCGCGGATGTCTTTGCGATCACCAAAGAGGGGCAGGAAAAGCTGGTGGCCACCGCCCTCGCCACCATACTGCCGGTGGATTATGATGTTATAACAGCATCTCCTTAAATGCTATTTTTTACATGGATCCCATTGTGAATTTCCCTCTTAAGATGTAGCCTGACTTTGAAGAAAACAAATTTTAATGGGGATGTCATGAGACTTGCTTCACTGATTGTAATTTTTACCGCCATACTGTCACCGTTTTTTATCACGCCGACTTTCGCGCTGACCACCACGGGGAAAGAGGGCATCCCCGGCGACAAACCAGTAAAACCACAAAGCCCCCCCACAGTTCCGGCCTTTGAGGGCAGCATGACCCTTGAACATATGGGTGTCATTATCAAACGGTTGGACG
Source organism: Alphaproteobacteria bacterium (assembly GCA_013152755.1). Lineage (GTDB taxonomy): Bacteria > Pseudomonadota > Alphaproteobacteria > Sphingomonadales > Emcibacteraceae > Paremcibacter. Next base: position 17,058 of record JAADFR010000093.1, on the reverse strand, counting down.
AAAAGGCAAAACAAAAACAAAAAGGCTTCTGGGAATTTAAGATTATTGGCATTCCTGTGATCATCGTCACCGATGAGAAAAACAACCGGATGCGAATTTTGGTCGGCATAAAGAAAGCGGCAAATATGGGTAAAGAGGAGCTGATGCGCCTGTCTCAAGCCAATTTTGATTCCGCCCTCGACGCCCGCTATGCCATTGCAAAAGGCGTTTTATGGGCTGCCTATATCCACCCCCTGCGCGCCCTCCATGACAAACAGTTTATCTCTGCCATTGGTCAGACGATTAATATCGTCAGGGAATATGGTAAATCCTATTCTTCCGGTGCGTTATTTTACGGCGGCGGGGACAGTGAACAGATTCTAAAAGAGCAATTGATCCAACAGCTTCAGAAAAAGGGTCTTGAGATTTAAAATTGTCCAGATGGCCTGTAAGCCGGGTTCTGTCCCCCGAAACGGCAAAGCCGATCGGATGGATGACCATTCATCTAGGGATACTGTTGCCAGCATCCTCATGCAATCTACCCGAACGACACTCCGGAAGAAGAGCTGCCCCCTTGCGGCGGCTGACGTTCCTATTCGATTTTGCACCCGGTGGGGTTTACCCTGCCCCCCCTGTTACCAGCGGGGCGGTGCGCTCTTACCGCACCCTTTCACCCTTACCTGACCAAAGATCAGGCGGTTTGCTTTCTGTGGCACTTTCCCTGAAGTCACCTTCGCCGGCCATTAACCGGCACCGTTCTTCCGTGGTGCCCGGACTTTCCTCTCCCGTATAAATACGGCAGCAGTCATCCAGCCATCTGAACAGGCTGTGAATAATATATTTTTCGTCTAATAGACAGAAAAAAGAGAAAAAGGTGATGAAAAGATCATTTTAGACCGATAGATAATTCACCAAGCGACTTGCGAACAACCTCTATGGGGTCACTGAATTTAAGACCTATGAATTCGCCCGCACACCAGACGACCCTGCTGTTCAAGGTAACCTGATTCTTTATTTTAACGGAAGCTTCCGTACCACTGGCCAAAGGCAGGGGCAGTTTCAAGCGCACACCACCCAGGGAAATATCATAAAGCATGGCCCGGAATTCAAATTCCCCCACATATAATGTGGCTGGCCAAACCACGGTCCGCCGATGGTTGACCCGCAAGCATTTCAAGGCGTGACGAATATTATCCAGCTTAATGGCGTCTTTTTCCGCGTCTCTTTTCGCTGTCGAAACAGGCATAAATTGCTCCCTCGCTCACAAAAGCGACAAATTAATCTGTGCAGTATGAAACAGAGAGATTGACAAAGTTTTAATAGCTGAATTAATTTTTGATAAAATTAACCCTCTTCTTGCCTTTGGGGTCAAACTCAGGCACATTGCACAACAAATACGTATTTAGCCCACTTAACTATTGGACGTTAAGAAATGATCAGAAGAACCATAACAAAATTGCTCTTGAGCGGATTGATTGCCGGATTGGTAGCCGGTTGCTCAGGCAGTGATGAATATATATTTGACCTTGGCCCCGCCGGACCCAATACGGAAAAAACCCTGAAAAACCTGCCCGAAGGCCTGCTGCCCGACAAGACCAAAGCCCGCCATTCCAGCGAAACCCTCGCCCCGGATCAATGAAGGCCGCGTAATTCTTCCAATATAGCCAGACATTCCTGATCAGATTGACCCCTAATGTCAGCAGGGCGGAAATGCTGCTGAAAGGCCCTTAGAACGGCCTTTGTTTGTGAACCCAGCTTGCCCGTGACCTTAATATCATAGCCAAAATCCGCCAGATTCTGTTGAACAACGGAAATATCTCGCCAATTCTGACCTAGGGACGGATCATCCCCCTTTGGCCATAAGCCGATGCCTTCCGATGCCAGATAGCGCCAGTCAAACAACTCCCCCGGATCACATTTGCGCATTGGTGCCACATCGGAATGGCCCAGAATATGCCGCGGCAGAATATCGTGGCGGGATAAAATACCTTTGGATAGCTCCCGCAAGGCCGTCATCTGTGCCATGGGGAAGGGGCGATAATTACCCTTATACCCCGGCCCGTCATGACCCGGATTGACCAGTTCAATCCCAATGGACAGGCCGTTAATATCCCGGTCCCCCGCCCATGACGACACCCCCGCATGCCATGCCCGCTTATGCTCCGCCACCAAAGAAAATACCTGCCCGTCTTCCTCTATCAGATAATGGGCGCTCACTTTTGCCGCCGGATCACATAATCTGTCCAACGCGGCCTGCCCTGTGGCCATGCCGGTATAATGCAGAATCAGATATTTGACTTTTGCGCCCGATGGCCGGTCATCGAAATTTGGTGAGGGATAAGAAATCATGGCAAAAGCTCCCTGACCACCTGCCGTTTTTTCCACCAGTCACGCAGGTGAATGACCGCCAGCCCCAGCATGGTCAGGCTCGCCCCGGCCAAAAAACGCGGCGTCAGATCATCGCCAAATGTAATGACTGCGGCCACGGCGGCGAATATGGGTGTGCTGAGCAAAATTGGCGCAATCAAAGTCACCGGATGATGTTTAAGCAAGAAATTCATGCCGCCATACCCGACCACAGACGACAAGACCGCCGTATAGAAAATAGCCGCCCAACCAGTAAAATTCATAGCCATCACCTGTGCCACCTGCCCGCTTTCGGTGGCAAGCGACAAGCTGAGCAGAATGGGCAGGCCGATCACCGCTGTCCAGGCCTGGGTGTTGAAAACCCCCACATTTTTAAGTTTGCGCATGAGGATAGCCCCCATGGAATAGAGCAGGGTTGCCACGAAAATAATAATAATGGCCAGCCGTTCCTCGACAATGGCCGGATCAAAGGTGATGATCAAAACGCCCAAGAAAGCCACCAGAATCCCGCCACCCCGCCAATAGCTAAGCTGCTCTTTCAACAGAAAATGCGCCATAATCAGGGTCAGGGGCACATGCAATTGCACGATAATAACGATCGAAGTAACATTTTTCGTCAGTTCCAGCCCCATGATGGCAAAGGCAAAATGCAATCCGCCCAGACACAGCCCTATGGCCAGAATGAGCCACATATGGCCCCTGACAATCCGTAGCCACGGAAACAGCAACAGCAGGACAAGGGCAAAGCGAAAGGTCACGAACAGAAACGGCGATAAAGAATCCAGGCCAATTTTCATCACCACAAAATTCACCCCCCAAACTAATGAGACCAGAAAGGCCAGCATTATGTGATGAATGGGCATGGGCTACTTCAGGCCCCGTTCTTTTTCAATATGATCATAAGCCACATTGATCACCGACAGCTTTTCGTTGGCCACCTCAATAAATTCCGGCGGCAAGCCCTGAGAGGCCAAAAGGTCCGGGTGATGTTCCTTGATCAATTTGCGGTAGGCGGATTTGATTTCCTTGTCCGTGGCATCCCGGCTAACCCCCAAAATCACATAGGGATCGCCCTTGACCGGCCCCAGATTTTCCGCCCGCAACCGATCAAATTCCGCCGGGCTGAAACCGAAGATATCAGCCACTTTCCGCAGGAACTCCAGCTCCGCCGGATGCACCACATTATCCGCCCGGGCGATATAAAACAGAATATTAAGCAATTCTTCCAGCATGGCAGGCTTGTCACGGAACAGCTTGGCCAACTGGCGGGCGTAAGGCTCAAATCCCGTGGCTTCCTTGCGGGCCATGTTAAAGACCCGCGCCACATTTTTCATCTCGCCTTCGGGCACCTGAAAGGCCTGTTTGAAGGCGTCAATCTCTTCCCGGCTCACATAACCGTCCGCTTTGGCCATCTTGGCGCTAAGGGCTATGACCCCAATAGTAAAGGTAATCTGGTCGGTCGCAACACCAGCGCCATCCCCAATCCGCTTGCCAATATAATGCCCGGCAACGGCCCCGATAATCGCTCCGATCGGCCCGCCGAGGATTGCCCCCCCCGCAGCCCCGCCAATAATTGAAGACCAGATAGACATAGAAAATTCCTTATTACAAATAAAACATATGTCCCCTTTATACATAACTGTACCACCCACTGGAAACAGAATATTTTCTCAGTCTGATACTAAAGTCGCAGATGGCAACTATGGCGAAACCTAAGCCTTTGTCTTATAGTCATTCTGGTGAATATTGACTATTATTCCACCATTAGGGAGAAAAAAATGACGGCACAACGTCAAAGCATCGTGAAAGGGGACAAAGACAGCCCTCTGATTAACCAGACCATCGGTGATCTGTTTGATCAGGCCGTGGTCAAATATGCGGACCGTGACCTGTTGGTGGTCTGTGATCAGGGCATACGCTGGACTTACGCTGAATTTGCCAGGCACGCCACAGATTTCGCAGCGGGCCTGTTGTCGCTGGGCCTTGAACCCGGTGACCGGGTCGCCATTTGGGCCCCCAATTGTGCCGAATGGATCATCACCCAATATGCCACGGCAAAGGCGGGGCTTATTCAGGTCAATATCAACCCGGCCTACCGCCTGTCCGAGCTGGAATATGCCCTGAACAAGGTGGCGGCAAAGGCCCTGATTACCGCAGAGCGTTTCAAGAGCAGTGCCTATATCGAAATGTTGCAGACATTGGCCCCGGAGCTTGAAAACTGCCCACCGGGACAGCTTAAATCGGAAAAACTGCCCCATCTGTCCACGGTCATCCGGTTAGGGACTGATAAAACAGCAGGCTGTTATAATTTTAAGGATATATCCGGGCGGGCAAATGCGGGAAATCGTGCGCAATTAGAGGCTGTACAGGCAAGTCTCAACCCCGATGAGGCCATCAATATTCAATTCACCAGCGGCACCACAGGCGCCCCCAAGGGGGCAACCCTGACCCACCGTAATATCCTCAATAACGGTTATAATGTGGGGCAGGCCATGGGGTTTACCAAACATGACCGCCTGTGTATTCCGGTGCCGCTCTATCATTGTTTTGGCATGGTCATGGGCAGCCTGACCTGCGTCACCCACGGGGCCTGTATGGTGCTGCCGGGTGAAGGTTTTGACCCGGCCCAGACCCTGCGCGCGGTGGCCGATGAGAAATGTACGGCTCTGCATGGTGTGCCGACCATGTTCATCGCCGAACTGGACCTGCCGGACCTGAAATCCTATGACCTCAGTCATCTCAGGACAGGCATTATGGCCGGGGCATCCTGTCCCATAGAGGTCATGAAGCGGGTGTTCGCCGAAATGAATATGACCGAGGTCACCATCGCCTACGGCATGACAGAAACCAGCCCGGTCAGCTTTCAAAGCAGCACCGATGACCCCATTGACAAACGGGTATCCACCGTTGGACGCATCCACCCCCATGTGGAGGTCAAGATCATTGACGGGGACGGACATATCACGGAACGGGGCACCGAAGGCGAGCTATGCACCCGGGGCTATTCGGTGATGCAGGGCTATTGGGCCGACCCGGCACAAACCGCAGAGACCATTGACGAGGATGGCTGGATGCATACGGGCGATCTGGCAGTTCTGGATGAAGAGGGCTATTGCAACATCGTTGGCCGCCTGAAAGACATGGTGATCCGGGGCGGGGAGAATGTCTATCCCCGGGAGGTGGAGGAATTTTTCTATGGCCATCCCAAAATACAGGATGCACAGGTCTTTGGCGTTCCCGATGAAAAATACGGCGAGGAACTCTGCATCTGGATATGCCTGAAACCCGGCGAGAAATCGAGCGCAGAGGACATGCGCAATTTTTGCAAGGGACAGATCGCCCATTATAAAATTCCGCGCTACGTGCGCTTTGTAGATGAATTTCCCATGACCGTAACGGGCAAGATACAAAAATTCAGAATGCGTGAACAGATGATCAATGACCTGAATCTCATCGAAATGAAAACAGCTTGAATAAGGAGTTACGACCATTATGACCATACCGGGATTGATGCAGGAAAGTGATTTGATGATCTCGTCCCTGCTACGCTATGCATCGGAATATCACGGCGGGATGGAAATCGTCAGCCGCAGTGTCGAAGGCCCCATCCACCGCTATACCTATCGGCAGGCAGAACAAAGAGCAAAACAACTGGCCAATGCGCTGATTAATCAGTTCGGCATCGAGCAAGGCGACCGGGTTGGCACATTGGCCTGGACCACCTATCGTCATTTCGAGCTGTTCTACGGCGTATCCGGCATGGGGGCCGTCCTGCATACCACCAACCCGCGCCTGTTTGATGAACAGATCAGCTATATCATCAATCATGCCGAGGACCGTATTCTGTTCATTGATCTGGATTTTGTGCCTCTGGTGGAAAAACTGTTGCCGGAGCTCAAGACCGTAGAGAAGATCATTATCCTGACCGACCGGGACCATATGCCGGATACCAGCCTGCCGGACGTTCTCTGCTATGAGGATGTTCTGGCCGCCGAAAGCGCGGATTATGACTGGCCCACATTTGACGAGCGGGCGGCCTCATCGCTCTGTTATACCAGCGGCACCACCGGCAACCCCAAGGGTGTCCTCTACAGCCATCGTTCCACCATCATTCATGCCCTGTCAGCAGCCCAGAATAGTGCCTATGGCCTGTCCATCTATGACGTGATCATGCCCATCGCGCCTATGTATCATGCCAATGCCTGGGGCCTGCCCTACGTTGCGGCCATGCTGGGGGCCAAGCTGGTGCTGCCGGGGCCAAAAATGGACGGCGAGCATATCCAACATCTGATTGAAAGTGAGGGCGTGACCTTCTCCTGCGCGGTGCCAACGGTCTTTTCCATGTTATTCCAATATCTGGAAGACAGCGGCAAAAAAGTAGACACCCTGAAACGGACCATGATTGGCGGCTCGGCAGTGCCCAAGGCCATGACCGAGAAATTCCGCGAAGTATATGGCGTGTCCGTCCTGCAACTCTGGGGCATGACCGAGACCAGCCCGCTGGGCGTTGTCGCCTGCCCAACGCCGGAGGTGGATGCCCTGCCAGCAGAAATACGCGAAGATGTTATGGACAAACAGGGCCGGGTTCAATTCGGCCTTGAGATCAAGGTTCTTGACGAAGACGGCAAGCCGGTTCCCCGTGACGGGGTGGCTTACGGTGACCTGTGGGTGCGCGGGGCGTGGGTAACGGCCAGCTATTACCACAATGAGGGCGGCAAGGTTCTGGACAAGGATGGCTGGTTCCCCACCGGCGATGTGGTAACCATTGACCAATATGGCTATATGAAGATCACTGACCGGTCCAAGGATGTGATCAAGTCGGGCGGCGAATGGATCAGTTCCATCGACATCGAAAATCTGGCGGTGGGTCATCCCAAGGTGCTTCAGGCTGGCGTGGTCGGTGTGTTCCATCCCAAGTGGGAGGAACGCCCCATTCTGGTGATCAAACCGGCTCCGGGCCAGCAACCGACCGAAGCGGAGATACTGGATTTCCTCAAGGGCAAGATTGCCAAATGGTGGATGCCGAATGCGGTCTTTATCGTCGATGACATGCCCCTGACCGCCACCGGGAAGATCAAGAAAATCACCCTCCGGCAAAAATATAAAGATTGTTTAAAAGAATAGTTTTGCCCTATAATCACGGCATCATGACCATAAAACGCGTTCTCATTGCCGATGACCATCCGCTTTTCCATGAAGCCCTGAAAGGGGTGGTGATGGATGTACTTGCCCGTGATGCGGACTGTGTCTGTACGGTCAATGTGCGGGAAACCCTACAGGCATTGGAGGACGATCCGGCTTTTGACCTGATTCTGCTGGATTTGAAACTACCCGGTGCCGACGGCTTTTCCGCCCTGATTTCCATTCGCAGCAAAGTGCCCGCCGTACCCGTGGTTATGGTGTCATCTACCGATCAGGTGGATGTGGTCCGGGAAAGTTTTTCTTACGGTGCCATGGGATACCTGCCCAAATCATCCTCTCAGGAAGTGATGAAAAACGCCATCCGGCTGGTCATGTCCGGCAGCACCTATATCCCGACCGAAGCCTTGGGTTCCTTCGGGATGCCCGCCCTTGGAACAACGGTGAAAGAAACACCGAAGTCACAAGATGCCGCCTCTACCCTCACCCCACGCCAATTGGCCGTTCTGGACCTTCTGGCCGAGGGCAAGGCCAATAAAATTATTGCCTATGAATTGAATATCAGCGAAATCACTGTCAAGGCCCATGTATCGGCCATCCTGCGCAAGCTGGGTGTGAGTAACCGTTTGCAAGCTGTCATTACCGCCAAAAATATGATCCGCTAGGCGACTGTTAGAGCAACGTTCCACCATGATACATTCGAGCAATTCGTCCTCTGCATCAGAATAAATGGGTAAGCTATTCATATAATAATCAACGCAAACACGACACATCACGTACAGCATATAACCTTAGCATTCATAAATGACGCTCCCTATGCCGTATTTAGTCACTAGTTGCAGAGGATTATCACCTTCTAATCTCGTTCCAAAATAATCATGCGCTATTTGGTTGACATGACAACACGTATTGCATATATTAAGCAAGTTGACAAGACAACACAGAAGCAAAAAACAATAATAAAATACCATTTGATACTCAGGATATAATGTAATGAAAATACATGAGGGGCATCTTGCAATAGATGTACCAGAAAATGTCTCAGTTTGGGATGTTGATCCATATGATCCGGCGATATTATCTAATCCTGCCGATTATTACGCTGAATTACGTGCAAAAGGTCCGTTCGTCTATATTCCCAAATACTCGGTCCTTGCCTGCGGACGCCATCAAGAGAATAAAGAAGTCTTTTCCGATTGGGCGCGTTTCGTATCTTCGCGCGGTGTAGGCTTGCAGGATTTTAAGCTTGAAAAACCTTGGCGAGACCCCAGTATTGTACTGGAAGTAGACCCGCCAGAACATACCAAAAATCGCAAAGTAATTATGCGCATCCTTTCACCCAAAGCGATGAGAGGCCTTAAAGACGATTTTCGGGTTGCCGCAGAAAGACTGATTGATGCACTATTGGACAAGGGTACATTTGAAGCTGTGGAAGAGCTTGCAGAAGCCTATCCTGCCACAGTTTTCCCCAATGCAATGGGCCTGCGCGAAAGCGATAGAAGGCGATTGATAGATTATGGCGCAATGGTTTTCAATGCGCTCGGCCCCGATAACCTCCTGCGGCGAAATGCTATGGCCAAGGCACCGGAAATTGTCCCCTGGATTACCGAAAGATGTCGCCGTGAGAACCTCAAACCAACTGGCTTTGGGGCTACAGTATATGCCGCTGCGGATGCAGGTGACATCACCGAGGAGGAGGCCGGGATGCTTGTTCGTTCACTTCTGTCCGCCGGTGTGGATACGACGGTGACAGGCCTGGGAAGCGCGCTATGGTGTCTCGCAACTAACCCGGACCAGTTTGAACTATTGAAATCAGATTTGAGTCTTCTTCGGCCTGCTTTTGAAGAAACACTGCGGTACACGTCCCCTGTGCATTCCTTCTGCCGGACGGCAAATATTGATACGGAAGTAAGTGGAATAAAGATAGAAGAAGGTACAAAAATTCTCTGTGTCCTCGGGGCGGCTAATCTGGATGAGGGTCAATGGCCAGATGCAAATAAATTTGATATTAGCCGTAAACCCGTTGGCCATATGGCACTGGGTGCGGGCGTTCACGGATGTGTGGGCCAGAATTTGGCCCGCGCAGAGGCCGAGGCAGTTTTCACTGCAATTGTAAATAAAGTTGGATCCATAAAGCTTGCCGGAGATGCCGTTTGGCGGCCGAACAATGCCATTCATGCTCTTGACAGGCTTCCAATTACTTTCACACGTAAATAGGACATAAAATTGGTTTAAATAATTCGGAATATTAAAGAAAGGCGGCATAGGGAGCTTGCCACAAGTTATGTACTGATACTTAACAATAATTCCGATGTAATACCCTACCTTATCAGGGCAGGGAGGGAGTGAAGAATTTTCAAACTACAAGAAAATTCTGGATGAGTAAGTAATGCCCGGTCACTAAACAATAATAAAAAAAACCAGCAAACTTTATCAAAATATTGAGAGGAAATATTCTATGAAATATGAAACATCAAAAATAGATCACTATAGATTTATGGTTTTGGGAGGGGTTATTGCTTCCCTCGTTTATCCTGTTGGCATGACATATGCTGATGAAGATAAAGAAATTAGATTAGATGAAATTGTCGTAACAGCGCAAAAGCGTGAACAAAGTCTCCAAGACGTCTCCACGGCCGTTACGGCCCTGACAGCCAGCAGGCTTCAGGATGCCGGTATTTCTGATATTAAATCATTACAATATTATGCGCCCAGCGTCACCATTGGGACGACCTTTGGCTTTGCAAATGTTTTCATGCGTGGTTTGGGGTTGAATAATGTGTTTGCCAATGTGGACCCCTCTGTAACATTATACGTAGATGGTGCCGTAATCTCACAGCCCAGCGCGCAATTATTTTCCTTTTTCGATCTGGAAAGGGTCGAGGTTCTACGGGGCCCTCAGGGCACGTTGTATGGACGCAATGCTACGGGTGGCACCATAAACCTGATCGCTAAAAAGCCAACCGATGAACAGGAAGGTTATTTCCGCGTCACGGGCGGTGATTACGACTTGTTTCAATCTGAAGGGGCATTTGGGGGGCAACTCACGGACCGCCTGTCAGGACGTTTCGCGTTTCAAACCATTAATCGTGGCGGCTATGGCATAAACGAAGTTACCGGCAATGACATTGATAACGCCAACCAAAAAGGATTCAGAGGACAGCTACTGTTTCATGCATCTGACGATGTCGATATTCTGTTATCTGCAGAATATGGTACAGAGAAAGATGCCGCCAATGGCTTTCTTTTCAAACGCAAAACTTTTCCCGGAACCACATTGCCAAATGGAACAGCACCGGGAGATGGTGGTTTCCCCACAGGGCTGCGCAACTATGCCTCCAATGTTGATCCGGCGAATGATCGGGAGACTTTTTCCCTTACCGGCACAATAGACTGGAATATCAATGAAAATCTTTCCTTAAGAAATGTGGTGAATTACAGAGATTCCGATATTGCCAATTTTCAGGATCTTGATGTTTCCAGTATTGTTAACAGTACAGTACAGGAATTTACCATTGCCAGTGAACAATATTCGGAAGAATTGCAGTTAATCTATACGGATGAAAAATTCCGGGCGATCGGTGGTTTTTATTATTTCAAAGAAAATATCCTTAATAGAAACCGCATCGACACTCTGAAATTAGGCGGCAGTTTTACCTCATCGTCAGGAAATACTGAAAAGCGGGTGGATTTGACAGGAACGGGTTCGACAAAATCCTGGGCCCTGTTCTGGAATGCTTCTTATGATCTTACGGATCAGCTTACGTTCAAAGCCGGCGGACGTTATACAAAAGATACCCGCGACATTACCAATGACAATATCATTTGGGTAGCCGGCGGAGCCGTCAGGCTCGCGGCAACATTTTCCGACAATAAATCTTTCACAGATTATAATAATGAAGTTGGGCTGGAATGGCGGCCCACAGAAGATATGATGGCTTATTATACCTATTCGGAAGGATTCAAAGCAGGTAGTGGCCAACTTGCCTCCGGTATTCTGAACCCTGCAATTGGGGCTAATATCATCAAGCCTGAAACCATTACGAACCATGAATTTGGTGTAAAAAGCATATGGCTGGACGGTACTTTCCTGCTCAATCTGGCAACCTATTATTATAAGGTGAATGACATTCAACTGGACCGTACTGTTCCGGGCGGCCCGACAGGTTTTAGAACATTCTTCGAGAATGCAACCAGTCAGAAAGCCAAAGGCGTAGAGATTGAAGCAACATGGGCCGCCACAGATAATTTAAGATTTAATGGAGCTGTTTCCTATCAGGATACCGAATTTGGTGCTTTTCTGACGTCGGACCCGACCAATGTGCTGAATCTGACAGGAACGGCGTTAGTCGATATTGCAGGGAACAGTGCACGGCAGGCTCCGAAATGGGCATGGAATCTTCATGGATCTTATGATATTCCGCTGGAGAATGATGCCACCATTACATTATCCGGAGATGCTTCTTACAAGGGCGAACAATTCTTCAGCGAGTTTAATAACAGCTTGTTGCAACAGGATGCCTATACCATGTTTGATGCCAGAATAAGATATACGTCCAGTGATCATTGGACCGTGGAAGTCTGGGGTAAAAACCTGTCAAACAACTTTGTAGAATCAGGCAACTTTGCGCTGGCTACAGGGCGCATAGTCGTGAGAACTTTGCTTCCCCCAAGGACTTGGGGCATTACGGCTGGCTATACATTCTAACAGAATTGCCCGCAGCTAAATAGTCAGGTGGCAAGGAATACCTAGCCGCCTGACTTGCGTATTACGCTCTGTCAAATAGAGCCAACAAGCAATATCACCGGGTCAGTTTCTTATATTGCAGTTTATGGGGGCGGTCGGCGGCGGCGCCCAGTCTTCTGTGACGGTCCTTGTCGTAATCCTCATAATTGCCTTCAAACCAGACCACTTCCGAATTACCCTCAAAGGCCAGAATATGGGTGGCGATACGGTTCAGGAACCAGCGATCATGGGAAATGATCACGGCACAACCGGCGAAATCTTCCAGCGCCGCCTCCAGCGCGCTCAAAGTTTCCACATCAAGGTCGTTGGTTGGCTCATCGAGCAAAAGCACATTGGCCGGGATGCGCAGCATTTTCGCCAGATGAACCCGGTTGCGTTCCCCGCCGGACAGCTGACCCAGTTTTTTCTGCTGATCAGTACCTTTGAAATTGAAATTCCCCACATAAGCGCGGGTATGAACATGCCGACCATTGAAATCAAAAACATCAAGGCCGTCGGAGATTTCCTCCCACACGGTTTTATTGTCGTCCAAATCATCGCGGCTCTGATCCACATAGCCCATCAACACCGTCTCACCAATCTTCAAAGAACCGGAATCCGGTTTTTCCACGCCGGTGATCATCTTGAACAGGGTGGTTTTACCGGCCCCGTTGGCGCCAATGATCCCCACAATACCGCCGGGCGGCAGACGGAAATTCAAACCGTCTATGAGCAGCCGGTCGCCAAAGCCTTTGGTCAGATTTTCAGCCTCAATCACAAGATTGCCCAGACGCGGCCCCACGGGGATTTGAATCTGCGCGTCCGAATTGCGCCCTTCCTGTGCAGCGGCCAGCAGGTCATCATAGGCATTGATACGAGCCTTGCTCTTGGCCTGCCGCGCTTTGGGGGACTGGCGTATCCAGTTAAGCTCCCGCTTCATGGTTTTCTTGCGCGAGGCCTCGACCTTCTCTTCCTGAGCAATGCGTTTTTCTTTCTGTTCCAGCCAGCTTGAATAATGGCCCTGATAGGGGATCGCCCGGCCCCGGTCGATTTCCAGCACCCAATTAACCACATTATCAAGGAAATAACGGTCATGGGTCACCAGAATAACCGTGCCCACATATTCTTTCAGATGGTTTTCCAGCCAGGCCACGGATTCCGCATCCAGATGGTTGGTCGGCTCATCAAGCAGAAGAATTTCCGGCTTGGACAACAGCAACCGACAGAGCGCCACCCGCCGCCGTTCCCCGCCCGACAGGACGGTTACATCGGCGTCTTTTGGCGGACAACGCAGGGCCTCCATAGCCAATTCGACCCTGCTGTCCAGATCCCAGGCATCGGCGGCGTCAATCTTTTCCTGCAATTCGCCCTGCCGCATGATCAGGTCGTTCATCTCGTCATCACTCATGGGCTCGGCAAATTTCAGGCTGATTTCGTTAAATTCATCCACAATGGCCTTCAGATCACCCAGACCCTCCATGACATTATCAAAGACATTCTTGTCCTCATCAAGGTGCGGCTCCTGCTCAAGGTAGCCCACCTTGACGCCTTCCGCCGCCCAGGCCTCGCCCTGAAAGTCCATATCCTGTCCGGCAATGATCCGCATCAGGGTCGACTTCCCCGCGCCGTTGACGCCGATCACGGCAATCTTGGCATCGGGCATAAAGGATAAAGTCACATCCTTCAGCGTTGGTTTCGCACCGGGATAGGTCTTGGACAGACCCTTCATCACATAACTATATTGATAAGACGCCATTGTTGTTCTTCTACCTTTGCAAACGGGTTGATAAATCTGATTTTCTATACGCCAAACCGCCGCCCAAAAGCAATGTTTTCCTGTCAGATCGCTCAGACTTGTTAAAAAGAAAGCCAGCCTTTATAGTTCTGACAATGATTATTCATCCGACAAGACCATAATTAAGGGGGATACATGACAGATAAAACCGAAGATGGCGCGCGGCTCCCCAGCCGGATACCTATTTTAAAAGTTATCACAGAATCCATCCTTATCCCATTTAAATATCCCCTAGACTTCCTCTACAGCACCTTATTATTGGCACTACCTCCGGTTATCATGGTAATTCTACTGGAGCCTCCTCTGGATTTTGTCCCACCTACCTATTTCGGTTATTTTCTGGCTGTTGTTCTCACCTTCACCATTGTTTCTGCAATATATATTCTTGCTGGGCAGTTTAACTATTGGGTCAGATTATCATTTCTGGGACCAGAAAATATCGTGAAACAGTCTTTTCGGGCTTCGATGCGGCAAATAAGACTGACAATTCTGTATTTTATGGTTTTGGCAATCTGTATCACCGGGCTGTCATACCTGATCGAAATAATACTGGCTTATTTTTTTAACATCACGCCACCGCCTGACCTCCCGATCAGTATATTTTACCTTGGTCCAATAGCCATCATCCAAGAAATTATTTTAATTTTCTTCTTCTTTTTCTTATTTACCCTGATTTCTGACAGGGTTGTGCGTCAGGCACTGGGGAAAAATTACCCCTGGCCTTGCACATTCCTGAAAATAAATGAAAAGAATTTTTGGCGTTTGATGCTTATTTTAATTCTGTTGTATGTACCTTATGAAATCATAAATTTCTTGATGACTATATTTCTTTTTCAACCTGATGTTATGGGTCCATTCATCTATATGATATTGATGATACCTCTATCTTTTTTCCTGATAGGATTCGAAATTATAGTTATCTCTTCAGCCCTTGCCATTGCCCATCGTTACAGAATAAATTCTCAGCCTTCAGGTTAAACAACGACACATCAGGCAAAAACATCTGCTACCATCTGTTCCAGATACTGCCTGTCCATTTCGTCAAAATTACCTTCCCTTGTGCTGTCCACATCCAGCACGGCGATCAGGTCACCGGCGGGATTAAACACCGGCACCACGATTTCCGAAACACTGCGGCTGTCGCAGGCGATATGGCCAGGAAAATCATGGACATTATCGACAATCTGAGTCTCACCCGTGGCCGCCGCCGTGCCGCAGACACCCCGGCCAAAGGCAATGCGCAGGCAGCCCAAAGACCCCTGATAGGGGCCGACCACCAATTCATCGGGCTTTTGATCATCAACCAGATAAAAACCGGTCCAGAAAAAGCTATCAAATGCCTCTGATAATAGACAGGACAGGCTGGCCATACGGGCGATAATATTTTCCTCACCCGCCGTCACCGCCAGAATTTGCGCGCTGACATCTTTATATTTTTGATCTTTATCCATTCTTTTTCCCGTTAGAAACGATATATAGTCTCTACGCCAATAAAATACTTCTTGTCAAATGACCCAAGGCAAAGACAGAAACATAATGGAATATGACACGTAATGAGTAAAGTTCAAGACGATTGGGGGGCGCTGTCCCGCCTGCCCGGCAATCCCATGATGTGGGTTTTGATCTGGAGTGAGCTTGTGGTCTTTGGCGTATCCTTCATCGGATTTGCCGTGGCCCATGTGCTGCATCCGGAAATTTTTATATCATCACAGAATCACCTGAACCGCTTTCTGGGCGGGGTCAATACCATGGTTCTGATTACCAGCGGTCTCTGCGCGGCCCTTGCGGTCACCGCCCGGCAGAATGGGAAACGGCGCCTTATGCGGCTGTGGCTCGGGGCGGCGGTTGTGCTGGGCTGTGTTTTCCTGTGGGTGAAATTTCTGGAATATGGCGAAAAATTCTCTCAGGGCATCGGGCTCGAGACCAATATGTTCTATACGCTCTATTTCCTGCTGACCGGTTTCCATGCTTTCCATGTGGTCTTTGGCATTATCATCCTGATCATTGTCGGCTGGAAAGACAGTGTGGAAAATATAGAAATCGGTACCACCTTCTGGCATATGGTTGATTTGATCTGGATCATCCTGTTTCCGCTGATCTATCTGTTGCGATAGGGGATAGATATGAAATTTACCAACCCAAGTCCAAAAACACTATTCTTCTGCTGGCTCGCCCTGATGGCCCTCACCATTGGCACCATGCTATCGGGACATGCCACGTCGGATATTGCCTTGAGCGGCCTCCTGATTCTGGCCCTCGGCCTGATCACATGGGTCAAGGCCATGGTCATCCTGCGCTACTACCTGAACCTGCGTACGGCCTCCAGAGGGTGGAACCGGGCGTTCAGTAGTTATCTGTTTGTGGTCCTCGGCATTATCATGACCATATTCATTGTCGGCAAACTATAGCCCCGCCCCCAAATAACGCGCCCGCTTTTTTGCCTTTAACAGGTTCAGATCAACCATCACCATGCCATCCACCGCATCGGCGAAGGCGGGGTCGGTGCCAAAGTCAAAGAACTGGGTGCCGCCCGGTTCGGTAAGCTCGGTATATTGCTTATAGAGGGTGGGGATCGCGACCCCCATATTGGCCAGCAATTCTTTCAACTTGCGAAAATCCGCCGGATAATTATCCCCGGCGAACGTCAGGGCCAGATCCTCAATGGATTTCTGCTTGAAATGATAGGGGTGATAGGAAGACACAACCCCCTGCCGCTGTTGAAAATACAGGCGATAGAAATAAACCATTAAATCCTGAGCCGCCTGAGGCATTTGGTTGGAAATACTCACCGCCCCAAATAAATAGCGGTAATCCGGATGTTTCCTCAAGAAAGCCCCCATCCCGATCCACAGATATTCAAGACTGCGCTTGCCCCAGTATTTGGGCTGAACGAAACTGCGGCCCAGCTCCAGCCCCTGTTGCAGATAAGGATCCATTTGATTGCCCAGCTCAAACAAGCGTGTGGTATAGAGCGCCCGCCGCCCCTTCGCCTCGATCAGCCGCGCCGTATCACAGAAGCGGTAAGCCCCGGCAATTTCCATATGCTCAGGAT